>CANFYL010000012.1 GCA_947451285.1 Comamonadaceae bacterium | reverse complement strand
TGTTTTCAGGCCCTTCCAGCCACTAACGCATCCGCCAATCGGTTCAGCCGTGTCGCGGAAGGTTTTTTTCAACCAGCTAATGTTCCCTGAAGGGGAACGGAGGTCAGCGCAATGAGCGAGACAAACGTCTACCAAGCCTATTCAGGCAATACCTATCTGTTCGGGGGCAATGCTCCGTATGTCGAAGAGATGTACGAGAACTATCTGGCCAACCCCGGCAGCGTCCCCGATTCTTGGCGTGAATATTTCGATGCACTGCAGCACGTGCCCGCAGTGGATGGCACCCATGCCAAAGATGTGCCTCACATGCCCGTCATCAACGCCTTTGCTGAACGCGCCAAGGCTGGCGGAACCAAGGTGGTCATGGCCAGTGCCGATGCCGAAATGGGCCGCAAGCGCACCGCCGCTCAGCAGCTGATTGCCGCTTACCGCAACGTCGGTCAACGTTGGGCTGACCTCGACCCCTTGAAACGCACCGAGCGTCCTGCCATTCCAGATCTCGACCCTGCGTTTTTCGGCTTCACCGATGCAGACCAAGAAACCGTGTTTGATACCAGCAACACGTTCTTTGGCAAAAACAGCATGTCTTTGCGCGAGTTGCTCAATGCACTGCGCGAAACCTACTGCGGCACCTTGGGTGCTGAGTACATGTATGCCACCGACCAAGCTGAAAAGCGTTGGTGGCAGCAAAAGTTGGAAAGCATCCGCAGCAAACCCAACTTCAATGCCGACAAGAAAAAACACATCCTCGATCGCCTCACCGCTGCCGAGGGCTTGGAACGCTACTTGCATACCAAGTACGTAGGCCAAAAGCGCTTCTCGCTCGAAGGTGGTGAGAGCTTCATCGCTTCGATGGACGAACTGATCCAACTCGCTGGCGCCAAAGGCGTGCAAGAAGTGGTGATCGGCATGGCCCACCGTGGCCGATTGAACGTGTTGGTCAACACCATGGGTAAATTGCCCGCAGACTTGTTTGCCGAGTTCGACCACACCGCACCTGAAGAATTGCCTGCCGGTGACGTGAAATACCACCAAGGTTTCAGCTCGGACGTGAGCACTGCCGGTGGTCCCGTGCACCTGTCGCTGGCGTTCAACCCGTCTCACCTGGAAATCGTCAACCCTGTGGTCGAAGGCTCTGTGCGCGCACGCATGGACCGTCGCGACGACCCCACTGGCAATCAAGTGTTGCCCGTGTTGGTGCACGGTGACGCTGCTTTTGGTGGCCAAGGCGTCAATCAAGAAACTTTTGCCTTGGCCCAAACCCGTGGTTACTCAACCGGCGGCACGGTGCACATCATCATCAACAACCAAATTGGTTTTACCACTTCAGACCCGCGCGACATGCGCTCGAGCGTGTTTTGTACCGACATTGTCAAGATGGTTGAAGCCCCGGTTTTGCACGTGAACTCGGACGATCCTGAAACTGTGGTGCTGGCTACGCAGTTGGCGCTGGAATACCGCATGGCTTTCCGCAAAGATGTGGTGGTCGACATCGTGTGTTTCCGTAAGTTGGGTCACAACGAGCAAGACACCCCTGCGCTGACCCAACCGCTGATGTACAAAAAAATCGCAGCTCACCCAGGTACCCGCAAGCTCTTTGCCGACAAATTGGCGGCACAAGGCTTGGGTGAAGGATTGGGTGACGAGATGGTCAAAACTTACCGCGCCGCTTTGGATGCAGGCAAGAACACCACCGACCCCGTGTTGACCAACTTCAAAACCAAATTCACCGTGGACTGGGCGCCTTTTCTGGGTAAAAAGTGGACCGACGCGGGTGACACCGCCATCCCCATGGCTGAGTGGAAGCGCTTGGCTGAGCGCGTGACCCATATTCCTGAATCGGTCACACCGCACCAGTTGGTCAAAAAGGTCTATGACGATCGCGCTGCGATGGGCCGTGGTGAGATTCCTGTGGATTGGGGCATGGGTGAGCACATGGCCTTCGCCTCCTTGGTGGCCAGCGGCTATCCGGTGCGTTTGTCCGGCGAAGATTGCGGCCGTGGCACCTTCACCCACCGCCATGCTGTGATTCACGACCAAAAACGCGAAAAGTGGGACACCGGCACCTATGTGGCCCTGCAAAACGTGGCCGACAAACAAGCCCCGTTTGTGGTCATCGACTCGATCTTGTCTGAAGAAGCTGTGCTGGGTTTTGAATACGGCTACGCCTCCAACGACCCCAACACACTGGTGATTTGGGAAGCACAGTTCGGCGACTTCGCCAACGGTGCGCAAGTGGTGATCGACCAGTTCATTGCATCAGGCGAAGTCAAGTGGGGCCGTGTCAATGGCCTGACCTTGATGCTGCCGCACGGCTACGAAGGCCAGGGCCCAGAGCACAGTTCTGCTCGCTTGGAGCGCTTCATGCAATTGGCGGCCGACACCAACATGCAAATCGTGCAGCCCACCACGGCCAGCCAGATCTTCCACGTGTTGCGTCGCCAGATGGTGCGCGACTTGCGCAAGCCGTTGATCATCTTCACGCCGAAGTCCTTGCTGCGCAACAAAGACGCGACATCACCAGTCTCTGAGTTCACCAAAGGCAGCTTCCAGACCGTGATTCCTGAGAACAAAACGCTCAAGGCCGACAAGGTCAAGCGCGTGTTGGCTTGCTCGGGCAAGGTGTACTACGACTTGGTGAAAAAGCGCGAAGAGCTGGGTGCTGACGACGTCGCGATTTTGCGCGTGGAACAGCTGTACCCGTTCCCCCACAAAGCCTTTGCGGCCGAACTCAAAAAGTACCCCAATCTCACTGAATTGGTGTGGACACAAGACGAACCACAAAACCAGGGTGCTTGGTTCTTTGTGCAGCACTACATCCACGAAAACATGAGCGCAGGGCAAAAACTGGGCTACTCGGGTCGCGCCGCCTCTGCGTCGCCTGCCGTGGGTTACTCACACCTGCACCAAGAGCAACAAAAAGCGCTGGTCGAAGGCGCATTTGGCAAGCTCAAAGGCTTTGTGTTGACCAAGTAACTCTTGTCCAAGAACAACGAAATAAATACAGAAAGAATTCATATGGCTATCGTAGAAGTCAAAGTTCCTCAGTTGTCCGAGTCCGTGGCCGAGGCCACCATGCTGCAGTGGAAAAAGAAAGTCGGTGACACGGTTGCGGCAGACGAAATCCTGATCGACATTGAAACCGACAAAGTGGTACTCGAAGTGCCTGCGCCTGCCGCAGGTGTGTTGTCTGAAATCTTGGTGGCCGACGGCGGCACGGTGGCTGCTGAGCAGCTCATTGCCCGCATCGACACCGATGGCAAAGTGGCCGCCGCGGCGCCCGCAGCGGCGCCTGCCGCCGCGCCAACTGCGCCAGCGCCTGTGGCCGCCGCCGCTGCAGCGTCCAGCAGCAAAGCCGGTGTCGCCATGCCTGCCGCTGCCAAGTTGATGGCCGACAACCACTTGGCTGCCGGCTCGGTGTCTGGCACCGGCAAAGACGGTCGCGTCACCAAAGGTGATGTGTTGGCCGCCGTGGCTGCACCCAGCGTCATTCCGACGGGCGCACCGACCAAGGCATTGCCACAAGTGGCGGCACCTGCTGCGGTGAACTTGGGCGACCGTCCTGAGCAACGCGTGCCCATGACACGCTTGCGCGCACGCGTGGCCGAGCGTCTGTTGCAATCGCAATCGACCAACGCCATCTTGACCACCTTCAACGAAATCAACATGGCCCCGGTCATGGAGATGCGCAAGCGCATGCAAGAGCGTTTCGAAAAAGAGCACGGCGTCAAGCTGGGCTTCATGAGCTTCTTCGTCAAAGCTGCGGTGCATGCCTTGAAGAAATTCCCCGTGTTGAACGCCTCGGTCGATGGCAACGACATCGTCTACCACGGCTACTTTGACATCGGCATTGCCGTGGGTTCGCCCCGTGGTTTGGTGGTCCCAATTTTGCGCAACGCCGACCAAATGAGCTTTGCCGACATCGAGAAAAAGATTGCTGAATTTGGTGCCAAAGCCAAAGACGGCAAATTGGGCATGGAAGAAATGACCGGCGGCACCTTCTCCATCAGCAACGGTGGCACCTTCGGCTCGATGATGTCGACCCCGATCATCAACCCACCCCAGTCGGCCATTTTGGGCGTGCACGCCACCAAAGACCGCGCAATGGTGGAGAACGGCCAAGTCGTGGTTCGCCCCATGAACTACTTCGCCATGTCTTACGACCACCGCATCATCGACGGTCGCGAAGCCGTGTTGGGCTTGGTGGCGATGAAAGAAGCGCTGGAAGACCCAGCACGTCTGTTGTTTGATATTTAACCACCCCCGTTTACGGCGCACTGCGTGTCGCCGCATTTCCCCATCAGGGGGCCAACCCAGCGGCCTGGCCAAGCCAGTTCCGCGGGTTGTTTGAAACATCAAAGGACGCATATGAGTAATCAATTTGACGTGGTCGTCATCGGTGCTGGCCCTGGTGGCTACATCGCGGCCATTCGCGCCGCCCAGCTGGGCTTTCAAGTGGCGTGTATCGATGAGTGGCAAAACGCAGCCGGTGGCCCAGCCCCTGGCGGCACCTGCACCAACGTGGGCTGCATTCCTTCCAAGGCTTTGCTCCAATCGAGCGAGCACTTTGACCATGCCAACCACCACTTTGAAGAGCACGGCATCAGCGCCACCGGCGTGAAGATGGACGTGAGCAAGATGATTGCCCGCAAGGACAATGTCGTGAAGCAAAACAACGACGGCATCTTGTACCTGTTCAAAAAGAACAAGGTCAGCTTCTTCCACGGTCGTGGCAGCTTTGCAGCCAAGGCCGAAGGCGGCTACGAGATCAAAGTGGCCGGCAAGACCGAAGCGACCATCACGGGCAAACACATCGTCATCGCCACTGGTTCGAGCGCACGCGCCTTGCCTGGTGTGCCGTTTGACGAGGTGAATGTGCTCTCCAACGACGGCGCTTTGCGCATCGGTGCGGTACCCAAGAAATTGGCCTTGATTGGCTCGGGTGTGATCGGTTTGGAGATGGGGTCGGTTTGGCGCCGTCTGGGGGCTGACGTCACCATCCTCGAAGGTTTGCCAACCTTCTTGGGCGCTGTGGACGAACAAATCGCCAAAGAAGCCAAGAAAGCCTTCGATAAGCAAGGCTTGAAGATTGAACTCGGTGTCAAAGTCGGTGAGATCAAGAACGGCAAAAAAGGCGTGTCGGTGGCTTACACCAACGCCAAAGGCGAAGCCATCACCCTGGACGCAGACAAGCTGATCGTCTCCATTGGTCGTGTGCCCAACACCACGGGTTTGAACGGTGAAACCGTGGGCCTGCAAGTGGATGAGCGCGGTGCCATCGTGGTCGACGGCGACTGCAAAACCAACTTGCCCGGCGTGTGGGCGGTGGGCGATGTGGTGCGTGGTCCGATGCTGGCTCACAAAGCCGAAGAAGAGGGTGTGGCTGTGGCCGAACGCATTGCCGGTCAACACGGCCATGTCAACTTCAACACCATCCCTTGGGTCATCTACACCAGCCCTGAGATTGCGTGGGTCGGTCGCACCGAGCAGCAACTCAAGGCCGATGGTGTGGCCTACAAGGCCGGCACCTTCCCGTTCCTGGCCAATGGTCGCGCCCGCGCTTTGGGCGACACCACCGGCATGGTGAAGTTCTTGGCCGATGCCACGACCGACGAAATCTTGGGCGTGCACATGGTGGGTCCACAGGTGTCAGAGTTGATCTCGGAGGCTGTGGTGGCGATGGAATTCAAGGCCTCGGCCGAAGACATCGCGCGTATTTGCCATGCCCACCCATCGTTGAGCGAAGCCACCAAAGAAGCGGCTTTGGCTGTGGACAAACGAACGTTGAACTTCTAAGCCTTGCCGGCCCGCTTCCAGCATAGGAACCCGCCAGAAATGGCGGGTTTTTGCATTCAAAAGTCCAGGCAAATCAACCCTTTACTTCAACCTTCGAGGCGTCCAAGGCACAATACCCACCGCTATGTCAGTGCATGAAAACTACCAACGAGAACTCCAAGCCCGCGGCTTTCAAAGCGACCCCGCGCAACTGCGTGCCATTGACGCTTTAGAGCGTTGTGCCACCGAGTGGGCTACCTACAAACACAAGCGGTCTGGGACTCTGAAAAAACTGGTCAATCACCCGGCGATCCCGCGTGGTGTCTACATGTACGGTGGGGTGGGGCGTGGCAAGAGTTTTTTGATGGATTGCTTTTTTGATGCCGTGCCCATCCAGCGCAAAACGCGTCTGCACTTTCATGAGTTCATGCGCGAAGTCCACCGCGAATTGCGTGAGTTACAGGGCACACCCAATCCCTTGCAGGTGTTGGGGCAAAAAATGTCCAAGCGCTACAAGCTGATCTGTTTTGACGAGTTCCATGTGGCCGAGATCACCGACGCCATGATCTTGCACCGATTGCTCTCGGCCTTGTTTGAAAACGGCGTCGGATTTGTGACCACCTCTAACTTCAAACCCGATGACCTGTACCCGGGGGGTATGCACCGTGACCGCATCCTGCCCGCGATCGATTTGCTCAACGCCAACTTGGATGTGGTCAATGTTGACAATGGCACCGATTACCGCCGCCGTGTGTTGGAGCAAGTCGACCTCTACCATACACCGCTGAGCGCTGAGGCCGATGCGGCCATGGCCGACACCTTCAATCGTTTGGCTGAATGCCCCGATGAAGATCCCACACTGCACATTGAGGCGCGTGAAATCACCGCTCGGCGTCGCGCCGGCGGGGTGGTGTGGTTTGACTTCAAAGCACTGTGCGGTGGGCCGCGGTCGCAAAACGATTACCTCGAAATTGCGACCCAATTTCACACCGTGATGCTCAGCGATGTGCCCTACCTGCCTGTGAACAAAGCATCCGAAGCGCGTCGGTTCACCTGGCTGGTGGATGTGTTGTACGACCGCCGGGTCAAACTGATCATGTCGGCCGCTGTAGCACCTGAACTGATCTATACCGAAGGCCCCTTGGTGCATGAGTTTCCCCGAACCGTGTCTCGGTTGAATGAGATGCAATCGGCTGAGTTTTTAGCGCTAGAGCGACGCACGGTGGATACAGCCTTGACATGACACATCGGTTGCTTGGATTGTTTCTCAGTGGCTTGGTGTGGTCTGCTCAAGCCGAGTGGCCCAGTGAGGAAGAACGCTTGGCCGAAAGCGCAAAACTTGACGCTCGGCGTCTGGCACTGGAAGACGCATACAAACAAGACATGCGCTTGTGTTACCAGCAGTTCAATGTCACGAGTTGTCGCTTGCAGGCCCGCGATCGGCGCATCGAAGCTAATGCGCAATTGCGTAAAGACGAGTTGGCCCACAAAGACATGGAGCGAAAAATCAACACTGATCAAGTCAAACAACGCATGGCCGATCGGGCGCTCGAACAGGACCAACGGCAGCAAGAACGCGAGCAAGCCGTACAACAGTCCAAAGACCGAGAGCAACGCCATGCTGACAAACTGGCTGATCACGCGGCCAAAGGCGGCAATCGCGAAGCCTACGAACAAAAACAACGAGAAGCGCAAGCGCATCGAGACAATCTTGAGCAAAAGCGGCGAGAACGCGTTAAGCCAGCAGCGGCAACATTGCCTGCGCCGGGAGCTTCTCGTTGACCTTTGAAAATTTGCGTTCACCAGATCGCCAACTCATTGAGTTGCGCATGGAACATGCCGACCTCAATGCCAGCATCGATCGCCTGAGCGAAGTGGTGCCGCAAGATGAGTTGTTGTTGCGTCGCCTTAAAAAACGCCGATTGGCCTTGCGCGATCAGATGCATCAGATTGAACGCGACCTCGACCCCAAAGAGCCAGCCTGATGGATAACCCTTTGCGCGATATGGTGCAAGAGGCCTTTGCGCCTTTGGGAGTTTTGGCGCGTGCTACCGAGCAGTTTCAACCTCGCACGGGACAGACTGACATGGCCTTGGCTGTGGCCGATGTGGTGGCTCACGGCGGCAGCTTGGTGGTCGAGGCTGGCACAGGGGTTGGCAAAACCTTTGCTTACTTGGTCCCGGCTTTGCTCAGCGGCGAAAGGGTGTTGCTTTCGACGGCCACCAAGGCTTTGCAAGACCAATTGTTCGCACGAGATTTGCCGCGCTTGGTACAAGCCTTGAATTTGCCTGTACGCTTGGCCTTGCTCAAAGGGCGTAGCAGCTATTTGTGCACCCACCGCCTGGAGATGGCGCGCCAAAGCAGCAGCCTGCCCGACCGCACCACGGTGCATTTGCTGGCCAAGGTTGAAAGCTGGTCGCACGCGACCACCACGGGCGACTTGGCCGAACTGCCGGGGCTGGACGAGCGTTCGCCGCTGATTCCGTTGATCACCTCTAACCGTGACAACTGCCTGGGCTCACAGTGCCCCAAATTCAAGGGGTGTCATGTCAATGCCGCGCGTCGTGATGCGCTGGGCGCCGATGTGGTGGTCATCAACCACCATTTGTTTTTTGCCGATATGGCGGTGCGCGAAACCGGTATGGCCGAGTTGCTGCCCACAGTGCGCGTGGTGATTTTTGACGAGGCACACCAGCTCAACGAGACCGGGGTTCAATTTTTAGGACATCAGTTAGGGACGGCACAACTTCTGGATGTGACGCGTGACATGCTGGCTACCGGCTTGCAGCTGGCTCGGGGTTTGGCCGATTGGCAAGGCGTGTCGTCTTTGCTGGAGCGTGCCACACGCGAACTGCGCTTGGTAGCAGGCAAACGTCCAGGCGCACTCAAGTTGCGTTGGACAGGCGAGACACCTGAGGGCATTCACCCCGACGCCTGGAGTTTTGCGTTACAAGACCTTGGTGCAGCTTGCGTGCAAGCCCTGCGGGCTTTGGAGACTGTGAGCGAGCTGGCCCCTGACTTTGTGCGTTTGTTTGAGCGTGTGGCGCAGATTGCACAACACGTGGATGCTTTTTTGAAACCCTGTGCGCCTGAAGCGGTGCGTTGGCTAGATGTGACAGCATCACAGGTGCGATTGATGGAAGCCCCATTGGACATTGCACAGAGTGTGCGCGATAAGTTGCTGTTGTTCAAGCCGCAAGACAGCTCAAATTCGGGCCTTACGCTGGATGAGCGACCACGTTCATGGGTTTTCACCTCAGCCACCTTGGGTGACGACGAAGGGTTGACCTGGTTCACCGAACCATGTGGTTTGGAGTCTGCCAAGGTGTTGCGTGTCAGCAGCCCCTTCGATTACCCCAGACAGGCCAGTGTGTATGTGCCGCGCCAACTTGTGCGTCCAAATGACCCGGCCCACAGCGCACAGGTAGCCGAACTCGCCAGCCATGCGGTTCGTCGATTGGGCGGTCGGACCTTGGTCCTGACCACCACCTTGCGGGCCCTGCGCGCAATTGGTGAGTTGATGAAGCAGCAACTCGACGGCAGTGGCATTGAAGTGTTGGTGCAAGGGGAGTGGCCCAAGCGTCATTTGATGGCGCGCTTTCGCGAAGGTTCCCAGCATACAGACGGCGGTTGCGTGCTGGTGGCCTCGGCCACCTTTTGGGAAGGCTTTGATGTGCCAGGCGACGCCTTGCAACTGGTGGTGATCGACAAATTGCCTTTTCCACCGCCCAATGACCCCTTGGTCGAGGCACGCAGCAAGCGACTTGAAGCCCAAGGCCGCAGCGCATTCAATGATTATTTTGTGCCAGAGGCGGTGGTGGCCTTGAAACAAGGTGCCGGACGATTAATTCGCCGAGAAACTGACCAAGGTTTATTGGTCTTGTGTGATAACCGCTTGGTCACCACAGGTTACGGCAAAAGGTTGTTGGCAGCTTTGCCCCCCATGCGGCGTTTGGAGAGTGACGAAGAATTGGCTCAAGCCCTGGATGCGCTCAAGCAGACCGCTATCACCAAAGTTTCCACCACGGTTTTTTAGCAGCGGCAGCACCTTCGGGGTTCAACAAAACGCTGTCTGGATAGGTTTTCTCTAGAACTCGGCGCGTGTCATCGCGCAATTGCTCTAAGCCTAAACGGTCATAGGACTGCACCATGATGAACAATGCCTCTTCAACGGCAGGTACATCCCGGTATTCATTGACGGTAATCTGCGCCCGGTTCACAGCTGCAACATAAGCTCCGCGATTGAAGTAGTGGCGCGCCACGTAGACATTGGAGCGGGCCAAGGAGTTTTTGATGTAGGCCATGCGCAAGCGTGCGTCTGGGCTGTACTTGGAATCTGGAAAACGGGTGGTCAACTCACGAAAAGCTTCAAATGAATCTTTTGCTTGTTTGGGGTCCCGCTCAGCCAAGTCTTGGTTGGCCAAGGCTGAAAAAAGTCCTAAGTTGTCGTTGAAGTTGACCACACCCTTGAGATAAATCGCATAGTCCAACGCAGGGCTGGCTGGGTTGAGCTTGATGAATCGATCCAAAGTGGCCACGGCTTGAATAGGCTCATTGCTTTTGTATTGAGCCCAAGCCTTGTCGATTTGAGCTTGCTGAGCCAGCACAGTCCCAGCCGCGCGACCTTCGAGCTTTTCAAAGTAACCAATCGCTTTGTCATAGGCACCGGTCATCATTTCATCTTTGGCTTCAGCGTAGAGCTTTTCAACGCTCCAAGTCGCTGTGGCATCTTTTTCTGTGGCACATCCAGACAAAAGAATCGCGCCAACTAAGCCGAAGGCCATCCACACCACCGATAATTTGAGTCGTAACACCACAGGCTACTTTCTTGAAGCAAAGACATCCCATTCTATCGGCTCAACCGACTTACCAAGCGTCTACCGAGGAGGAAGCTTTGCTGGACGACACGGTCGACGTGGTGGACGGTCCCGAGGTGGAGTGGCGTGAACTCGACATTCCCACCAACTTGCATGGTGAGCGCTTGGACCGTGCATTGGCATTGTTGTTGCCAGAGTTCTCGCGCAGTTTTTCTCAGCAGCTCTTGGGGGATGGCTGTGTCACCAGCTTGTTGCCACAAGCGCGCGTGGTGAACAAGGCGTCAGCCCGCGTGCGCATGGGAGAGCGCTACCACGTGGCCCTCAGACCTACGCCTCAAAGTCAAGCCTTCAAGCCTGAGAGCATTGATTTGGACGTGGTGTTTCAAGACGATGACTTGCGCATCATTCATAAACCGGCCGGTTTGGTGGTGCATCCGGCCCCTGGCAACTGGAGTGGCACATTGCTCAATGGTTTGCTGGCCCTAGACCCGCAAGCTGTCATGTTGCCGCGCGCTGGCATTGTGCATCGCTTGGACAAAGACACCAGCGGCTTGATGGTGGTCGCGCGCACTCGCCGCTGTATGGATGCTTTGGTGACCATGATTGGTGTTCGTGAGGTCCACCGTGAATACTTGGCCATTGCTTACCGCCACTGGAACGGCGCCAAACGCCGCGAGGTGGAAGCTGCGGTAGGTCGCGACTCACGCAACCGTCTGCGCATGGCGGTGGTCGACTTGACGCGCCAAAGTGGCAAAGAGGCCCACACCACATTGGACTGCCTCGACACCCAGGAAGAGGCCTGCTTGGTGCAGTGCACCTTGCACAGCGGTCGCACCCACCAGATTCGTGTTCACATGGCTCACATTGGGCATCCGCTGTTGGGCGACTCTTTGTATGCGGGCCCCATGGGCTTAGGGATTACGCGCCAGGCGCTGCATGCGTTTCGTTTGCGCTTTGCCCATCCCATCACCGAGCAACCCATGGTGTTTGAGTCGCCACTGCCCAAGGACATGGTGAGCGTCTTGGCACAGATGGGGCTGCAACGTCCAGCCTGAAACGAGTTCAGGCGCTGCCAGTACAATACATGTTCACGCTTGTGAAAGCGGTGGGCCCTTTGGCTCTGACTTGCGATGACGACACACTCAGGTGCCAAGCGCCTGTTGCATTGCCTTCACTGTCTCGAGATGGATTTTCGGGGCCCTCTTTCAATACCGACTTCGGAAAAAGCAGACGATGAATACCGTCGACGCCAAGCGTGTCCTTGAGACCGCATTGATTTGTTCGCATCAACCCTTGCCAGTGCGTGAGATGCGCGTTTTGTTTCAAGACGCTTTGGGGGCAGATACGATCAAAACCCTGCTCGAAGACTTGCAACAAGACTGGATGCAACGGGGCGTCGAGTTGGTCGAAGTCGCGACAGGTTGGCGCTTTCAAAGCCGCCCACAAATGCGCGAGTACCTCGATCGTCTGAATCCCGAAAAACCACCCAAATACAGCCGTGCGGCTATGGAAACACTGGCCATCATTGCTTACCGTCAACCGGTCACACGCGGTGACATGGAAGACATTCGAGGCGTGACCATCAATTCCCTGGTGCTCAAACAACTCGAAGACCGTGGCTGGGTCGAGGTCATTGGCCACCGTGAGACGGTGGGACGCCCGTCTTTGTATGCCACGACGCGTCAGTTTTTAGATGATCTGGGGCTTGCCTCACTCGACCAACTGCCCATTTACGACACCACCCAGGCACAAACGAATGCTTTTGCTCGTTTGAGTGACGAAGCGCCAGACTCGCAAATGCTGATGGCACTTGAAGATGCGGTGCATGCCCAAAACAACCCCGCGATGCTGGAAGCCCCACACTTGCTTGACGCTGCGCTAGAGCAGGTCGATGCCAGCCTGACCCAGGCCTTGCCTGATGGCGCCCCGCCAAGCGCCGACCCCAGCGAACTGATCTACCCTGTTGAACTTGCCTCAGACGGCGAAGAAGAACCCCATGCACCCTGAAATCCACGACGACGGGGCCACGCTGCCCCATGAGCCGGTGATCGAGTTCGCCGACGTCGTGTCGGGCGAGTTTGACGTTGAAGCCACCCGCGAAGATGACCTGCCGAGCAAACGCGTCTTGTTGCCGCAACCCGAGTCGCCTAAGCTCCACAAGGTGTTGGCGCAGTCGGGCCTGGGCTCGCGCATTGAGATGGAAAAGCTCATTGCCGATGGCCATGTGTCTGTCAACAACGAACCCGCCCACGTGGGCCAGCGGGTTCAGTTTGGCGACCAAATCAAGGTCAATGGCAAGCAACTCAAGGTTCGCATTGCACCACCTCCGCCGCGAGTCATCGCTTACCACAAGCCAGCAGGCGAAGTGGTGACCCACGATGACCCACAAAACCGTCCCACCGTGTTTCGCCGTTTGCCGCGTTTGTACCAAGGCAAGTGGCAGTCGGTGGGTCGCCTGGACTTGAACACGGAAGGCTTGTTGCTGTTGACCAGTTCGGGGGAGCTGGCCAACCAGCTGATGCACCCGCGCTTTGGTTTGCAGCGCGAATACGCCGTACGCTCCCTGGGCAAGCTCAGCATGGAGCAAAAACAACAACTCATCGACGGCATTCAGTTGGACGATGGCCCGGCTCAGTTTGGCTCGATTGAAGAGGGCGGCGGTGAAGGGTCGAACTGCTGGTACCGCGTGACCATTTCTGAAGGCCGCAACCGTGAGGTGCGCCGCATGTTCGAGGCGGTGGGCCATGCGGTCAGCCGCTTGATCCGTATCCGTTATGGGGCCATGGTGTTGCCCCGGGGTTTGAAACGCGGCGCTTTTGTGGAACTCGGCGAGCGCGATATCCGCGCTCTGATGGAAGCCGCTGGAGCCCAAGCACCGCTGGAAAGTGGGCCTGCCCACAACCACCGCACGGAGCGCGCCAGCAGCCGGCGACGTGGCAACAGTGTGGGGCCTCGTCCGTCTTACCCACGTGCGCCCGAAGAGCGCAACACCGGGCCCGAGCGCTTGGTGCGAACCGAGCGCAGACGAAGTGGAAAGGCTGCGCAAGCCCCTGAACGTGATGCTCAGCCAGATCCCATGAAAACCTCGGTGGGCTACATCGGGGCCGACAGTTTTGACATCGAACGGCAACGTAAAAAAGCCGGGCAACGGGCCTTCAAGGCTGGCTTGGTTCGCGGTGGCAAACCTGCCACCGGACCCCGCCCTCCGGCAGGCCCCAAGCGGGGTGCGCGAGGCCCACGCTGAAGACCTGCTGTTGCTAGGGGAAAACCCCGGGCGCGCTCTGAGAGCGGTTAAAATAAAAAGTTCACCAATTGACGTACCAAAGTTTCTAAAACAACTCCATAGGAAAAAAGAAAATGACCATCGAACGCACCCTCTCCATCATCAAGCCTGACGCTGTGGCCAAGAACGTGATCGGCCAGATCTACGCCCGTTTTGAAGCTGCTGGCTTGAAAGTGATTGCTGCACGCATGGCCCACCTGTCGCGCGGCGAGGCCGAAGCTTTCTATGCTGTGCACAAAGAGCGTCCTTTCTTCAAAGACTTGGTGGACTTTATGGTGTCAGGTCCAGTCATGATTCAAGTCTTGCAAGGCGAAAACGCGATTTTGAAAAACCGCGACCTGATGGGCGCGACCGACCCAAAGAAAGCAGCTGCTGGCACCATCCGTGCCGACTTTGCCGATAGCATCGACGCCAATGCCGTCCACGGCTCGGACGCTGCTGAAACTGCCGCAGTTGAAATCGCTTTCTTCTTTGCTGGCATGAACGTTTACGGTCACTAAATAGCCACAGAGGGTGCTGCTTCACTGCAGCCTTCTTATTGCGCACCATGACGGCCAACCTGCTTGACTTTGATCTTGACGGTTTGGCCGTTTTTTGTGAGCGCCTGGGCGAGAAGCGCTTCCGCGCCACCCAGCTGTTTCGTTGGATCCACCAAAAAGGCGCGCAAGATTTTGACCAGATGAGCGATCTTGCCAAGTCCTTGCGTGAAAAGCTCAAAACCTGTGCACAAGTTCAACCCCTGACGCCTATTTCTCAACACGACTCTGCCGACGGCACCATCAAGTGGCTGTTTGACGTGGGTGAAGGCAATGCTGTCGAGACCGTGTTCATTCCGGAAGACGACCGCGGTACGCTGTGTATCTCATCGCAAGCCGGTTGTGCCGTGGGTTGTCGTTTTTGCTCCACCGGACACCAAGGCTTCAGCCGCAATTTGACGGCGGGCGAAATCATCGCGCAGCTGTGGTTTGCTGAGCATTTCCTGCGCAAAAAGTTCAACACCACCGAGCGCGTGATTTCTAACGTGGTGATGATGGGCATGGGCGAGCCCTTGCAAAACTACCATGCCTTGGTGCCTGCTTTGCGCACCATGCTGGACGACCATGGCTACGGTTTGTCGCGCCGTCGTGTCACCGTATCCACCTCGGGCGTGGTGCCCATGATGGACCGCTTGGGCGACGATTGCCCGGTGGCTCTGGCGGTGTCTTTGCACGCCCCAACCGACGCGCTGCGTGACAACCTGGTGCCGCTGAATCGCAAATACCCCTTGCATGAGCTGATGGATTCTTGCCGTCGTTATTTGGCCCATGCACCGCGAGACTTCATCACCTTCGAATACTGCATGCTCGATGGCGTCAATGACCAGCCTGAGCATGCTCAGGCCTTGATCGATTTGGTCAAGCCCAAACGTGGCTGCGCAGACCCAGTGCCCTGCAAATTCAATCTAATTCCCTTTAATCCTTTTCCGGCCTCAGGGTTGACGCGTTCCAGTGCTGCGACGGTCAGGGCCTTTGCTGCTCAACTCAGTGCCGCAGGCATTGTCACCACAGTGCGAAAAACTCGGGGTGATGACATTGATGCCGCTTGTGGGCAGTTGGCGGGGGACGTCAAAGACCGCACCCAAGTCGACGCGCGCATGGCCAAACAGCGCGTCATCACACTGACACAGGTGGCGTTATGAAGTTCAGGGGCTTCATGTTATTGGTTCGTTTGCCTATGCTGGCTTGCATGGGCTTGTTTTTCTGCATCGCTTTGTTGGGTTGCGTATCCTCAGAATCCAGTCGCCTTGATGCCTTGACCACACCCCAACCTAATGCCTTGCGCGAGCGCGCTCTTCGACGGTTGAGTTTGGCCACAGCTTATTTTGATCAAGGTCAAAATACAGTGGCTCAACAAGAGGTGAGGGCGGCTTTGCAAATCGATCCTAACTATGCTGATGCCTATAACTTGCTCGGGTTGATACACCAACGGGACGGCGCTGCAAATTTGGCAGAGCAAAGCTTTCAGCAAGCCCTGAACTTGGCCATGGCCGAACCGTCACTTGGTGTGGCTTTGGCCAACGTCCAGCACAATTACGGTTGGTTCTTGTGTGAGCAAAACCGATGGAGCGATGCACACATCCAGCTCAGCCGCGCCTTGACACAGAGGACCTACAGCCAAACCTCAAAAACTTGGATGGCTTTGGGCATTTGCCAGCGTAAAGCCGGGCAAATCAACGACGCACGAATCAGTTTTGAAAATGCTTTCAAGCAAGACGATCGAAATTCCATGGTGCGCTATCAATGGGCCAGCCTGGAACAGAACTTCAACCCCGCACATGCACAAGAACTTTTAATGCCTCTGAATCGCAGCACCGATGCAAACCCGGCCAGCTTGTCGCTCGGCATACAACTGGCCCTTCAGTTGGCGCAGGTTCAGGAGGCACAAGCATTGATGGCACAGTTGACCCACAATTTTCCCAACTCAACCCAAGCCCGGGCTTGGATTCAAAAAACACGACAAGATCAATGACACAAGTCACGCAGACGCCCGCCGATGAGGACCGCCAAGAAGCTGAGTTCGGCAAATTGCAAGAAAGCGCTGGCAGCTTGTTGCGCAGTTTTCGCAACAAATCTGGGCTCAATATCGATTCCTTGGCCGCAACTTTGCACGTACCTGCGGCCAAGTTACAAGCCTTGGAAGATGACCAATGGGATGCGTTACCAGATGCCATGTTCGCCAGAGCACTGGCGTTGGCGGTGTGTCGCCATTTGCACACGGACGCCAGTGAGGTATTGGCCTTGTTACCCCAACAAGACGTGAGTCGTGTGGCCATCAAAGACGAACGGGGCTTGGACTTTCCTTTACAAAGGCCTTCTTTTTTGCCCCAATCGAGTTTTTTAGTGATCGAAAAATTATTCACGCCACTGCGGTGGGCTGCTTTGGCTGTCCTTGCGCTGGCCTTGCTGTTGGCTGTTTGGCCAGATCTTCAATCTTGGTTTGAGGGGCCTGGTGCATTGCCCCACTCAGTCATTCCAGCCCCTACTGAGACAGAAGCTCCCTCCATCGTTGTACTCCCTCCAAGTGCACCCAAAGAGGAAAGTTCTGCCTTGCAAATGGTCATCACGCCCGTTCAGTCAGCCGCTGCAACGGCACCTGTCTCGACCGCTTCAGGAGTTGCCAATGGTCAATGACTCTCACGCTATTTCTTTGTCCCAACCCAAAGCGCGTCGCAGTTTACAAGCGCGTGTGGCTTGGGGCGACCATGTGGTCACCGTGGGGGGCGACGCGCCCGTGCGTGTGCAGTCGATGACCAACACCGACACGGTGGACGCGATTGGGACCGCTATTCAAATCAAAGAGCTGGCCTTGGCCGGCTCGGAGATGGTGCGCTTGACGGTCAACACGCCGGAGGCAGCGCAAGCCGTGCCCCATGTGCGTGAGCAACTCGACCGCATGGGCATTCACGTGCCCTTGATCGGCGACTTTCATTACAACGGCCACCGACTGTTGACCGATTACCCCGACTGCGCACAAGCGCTCTCCAAATACCGCATCAACCCCGGCAACGTGGGCAAGGGCGACAAGCATGACAAGCAGTTTGGCCAAATGATCGAAGCGGCCATGCGCTACAACAAAGCGGTGCGCATTGGTGTGAACTGGGGCAGCTTGGACCAAGAACTGTTGGCGCAGCTGATGGACACCAATGCCCAGCGGGCACAGCCCTTTGATGCCAAGCAGGTGATGTACGAAGCCCTCATTACCTCGGCCATCGACTCCGCCAAGTTGGCCGAATCGATGGGCATGGCACCCGAGCAAATTTTGCTCAGTTGCAAAGTCAGTGGCGTGCAAGACCTGATCGCGGTGTACCGCGAACTGGCCCAGCGTTGCAATTACCCCTTGCACTTGGGGCTCACCGAAGCTGGCATGGGCACGCGTGGCACAGTGGCCAGCGCCACCGCTTTGTCGATCTTGTTGCAAGAAGGCATTGGCGACACCATCCGCGTGTCGCTGACACCGCAACCCGGTGAAGCGCGCACCCAAGAGGTGGTGATTGCTTCTGAAATTTTGCAAGCCTTAGGACTACGCGCCTTCGTGCCGAGCGTGACCGCGTGTCCGGGCTGTGGCCGCACCACCAGCACCACTTTCCAAGAGTTGGCCAAAGAGATCGATGATTTTTTGCGCGCCCAAATGCCGGTGTGGCGCAGCCAGTACCCTGGGGTGGAAAACCTCAAGGTGGCGGTGATGGGCTGCATCGTCAACGGACCCGGTGAGAGCAAACATGCGGACATTGGCATCAGCTTGCCCGGCAGCGGTGAGGCACCGGCGGCCCCTGTGTTCATCGATGGCGAAAAAGCCATGACCTTGCGCGGCGATAACATTGCCCGCGAGTTCCACCAAATTGTTGAAACTTATATCGAAAAACGCTTTGGTTGAATGCCAACGCGCCATGGAACAGCTGTGACTTCAGAGAACGACAAACCCCAAACTTCCGTCCCCAAGTCGGCCAAGTCCCAGGCACTGACCGCCGTCAAAGGCATGAACGATTTGCTGCCGCCAACCTCTGCCCATTGGGAGTGGTTGGAAGACAAGGTGCGAGGCCTGATGGCCCGCCATGCCTACCGCAACCTGCGCACCCCGATCGTGGAGCCCACAGCCTTGTTTGTCCGCGGTCTGGGTGAAGTCACCGACATTGTGGAAAAGGAGATGTACTCCTTTGAAGACCGTTTGAATGGCGAGCAGCTCACTTTGCGTCCTGAAGCCACGGCCGGTGTGGTGCGTGCGGTGGTGGAGCACAACATGCTTTACGACGGTGGCAAGCGTCTGTACTACATGGGGCCGATGTTTCGCCACGAACGCCCCCAGCGTGGCCGCTACCGCCAGTTCCACCAGATCGGCGCAGAGGCCTTGGGTTTTCCAGGGGCCGAAGTGGATGCTGAATTGATTTTGCTGGCCGCCACTCTGTGGCAAGAGCTCGGCTTGCAAGACGTGCGCCTGGAGCTCAACAGCCTGGGCCAACCGTCCGAGCGCGCCGCCCACCGCGCTGCCTTGATTGGCTATTTAGAACAGCACCTGGAGGTGCTCGACGAAGAAGCCAAACGCCGCTTGCACAGCAACCCGTTGCGCATCTTGGACACCAAAAACCCGGCCATGCAAAGCGTGGTGGAAGCCGCGCCTAAGCTGATTGATTTTTTGGGCGAAGCCTCGCTGGCTCATTTCAACGCGGTGCGTGCGATTTTGGATGCCAGCGGCGTGAGCTACCGCATCAACCCGCGTTTGGTGCGCGGCATGGATTACTACAACCTCACGGTGTTTGAGTTTGTGACTGACCGTTTGGGATCACAAGGCACCATTTGTGGTGGCGGTCGTTACGACTACCTGATCGAACAAGTCGGCGGCAAACCCGCGCCTGCGGTGGGCTGGGCCTTGGGGGTGGAGCGTGTGTTGGAGTTGCTCAAGGAGCAAGGCAGCTTGCCCGACGCTGTGGGGCCGGATGTGTACGCCATCGTGCCCGATGCCTCGGCCTTGCCCGTTGTGTTTGCCACCCTGCAAACCTTACGTACCCAAGGCCTATCGGCGCAAATGCATGCCTCAGCGGGTGAGGGCATGGGCAGCATGAAGTCGCAATTCAAGAAGGCTGACGCCAGTGGCGCTCGGTTGGCATTGATTTTTGGTGGTGATGAGTTGGCGCGCGGTGAGGTCACGGTCAAGTCCTTGCGCGATGGGCAAGGCGCGCAAATCAGCCTGCCTTTGTCTGATGTGGCTGTGGGTGTGACACACCGCCTAGCCCAAGAGAACGCACGCCTACAATCCGCCTAACTTTTTAGCAAGTACTGACCACCATGGCATCTCACCTCGACCTTGAAGAACAAGAGCAACTCGACGAACTTAAGCACTTTTGGAAGCGCTGGGGCGATCTGATCACTTGGGTGCTGATTGCTGTGTTTGCCAGCTATGCCGCATGGGTAGGCTGGCAATCTTGGAGCGCCAAGCAATCGGCGCAGTCCGCCGGGTTGTATGACACGGTCGAACGTGCGGCACTCAGTTCAGATATGGCATTGCTGGATCGCTCGGTTGCTGACATCGAAGACAAATATTCCAGCACCAGCTTCGCGCATCAAGCCGCTTTGCTTGCTGCCCGCGTTTACCAAGACAAAGCGCGTCCTGCAGACGCTCGAAAGCAACTGAATTGGGTGATCGAGAAATCTGATGATGCAGGCTACCAAGCCCTGGCGCGTTTGCGACTAGCCGCACTGTTGATCGAAGAAAAAAACTTCGATGGTGCTCGCCAACAACTCAACACTCAAGTGCCAGCGTCATTTGAGCCTTTGTTGGCCGACCGTTTGGGTGATATCGACCTTCTTGAAAATAAGCGTTCAGAGGCCATCAAAAACTACCAGAAAGCTTGGAAAGGATTCGATGCCAATGCCGAATACCGCCGCCTGGTGGCGGTGAAATTGGCCTCTTTGGGGGCCGATCCTGAAGAGACCTCTGTTAAGGAGCCAACCAAGTGAACACCTCCTTTCGGGCTTTGATTCTTAAGTTAGGCCTGCTCGGCCTGTGTGCAGCTTTGATGGCTTGCTCTGGCTCCTCTCGCCCTAAGCCTGAAGACATGTCCAGCGTGCCTATCTTGCAGGATGTTCACACCAGATGGTCTGCGCAAATTGGCGCCGTAGATTTCCCCTTGGTGGTTTCTGCGCGTGCAGATCGAGTGGCAATGGCCAGCAGTCAAGGCATGGTGGTCGTGTTGTCTACTCAAACCGGACAAGATATTTGGCGACTCAACTTGAACCAAGCCATCGCAGCGGGTGTCGGAAGTGATGGGCAACTGGTGGCCCTTGTGACGCGGGATAACCAGTTGGTGGTGCTTCAAGACGGAAAAGTGCTCTGGCGACAGCCTCTCTCAGCGCAGTCGTTCACTGCGCCTTTGGTCGCGGGCGGGCGTGTCTTTGTCTTGACGGCTGATCGATCGGTGTTGGCTTTTGATGGAGGCAGTGGGGCCAAGTTGTGGACACAACAGCGGCCAGGTGAACCCTTGGTGCTCAAACAAGCTGGCGTGATCTTGCCGTTCAATAACACCCTGGTCGTTGGCCTATCGGGTCGCTTGGTCGGCCTCGACCCCAACAATGGCCTTGTCCGCTGGGAGTCGGCGATTGCTACACCGCGGGGCACCAACGACATGGAGCGATTGGTCGATTTGGTGGGGCCAGCAGACCGTGTGGGAGATGTGGTGTGCGTGCGCGCCTTTCAGTCGCAAATTGGTTGTGTCAATGCCTTGCGTGGACAAAGCGTTTGGACCCGCGCCTCGAACGGCGATCGTGGTGTCAGCGGCAACGAGATACAACTCATTGCCGCCTTGTCCAATGGCGTTGTCCAAGCATGGAACCGCAGCAACGGAGAACGCTTGTGGGACACCGAGCGCCTGAAGTACCGGGCCTTGAGCGCACCTTTGGTCACCCCGCGCGGTGTTTTGTTGGCAGACAACGGAGGATGGTTGTACCTGCTTTCACTCACTGATGGCGCTTTGCTCAACCGCGTCAAACTCGACGGTAGCGAATTGGCTTCAACCCCTGTGCAAGCTGGCGCCTACTACGTGGTGGTGACACGCGAAGGCCGCGTCATGGGCTTACAAATCCCATGAGTTTAGGCTGTTAAGGAATATCTTTTGAAACCTGTTTTGGCCCTGGTGGGCCGACCCAACGTTGGCAAATCCACGTTGTTCAACCGTTTGACCAAATCGCGTGATGCGATCGTGGCTGATTACGCCGGTCTTACCCGTGATCGTCACTATGGCAACGCTAAATTTGGGAAGCTCGAATTCATCGTCATTGATACCGGCGGTTTTGAGCCCGATGCCACAGACGGAATTTACAAAGAAATGGCGCGTCAAACCCAACAGGCGGTGGCAGAAGCCGACGTGGTGGTGTTTGTGGTGGATGCCCGTGGCGGTATCTCGGCCCAAGACCACGACATTGCCAACTACTTACGTCGCTTAGGCAAGCCATGCTTGCTGGTGGCCAACAAAGCCGAAGGCATGCAAGAAGGTATGCAGTTGGTGGAGTTTTATGAGTTGGGCTTGGGCGAAGTGTTGCCCGTATCGGCAGCTCACGGTCAGGGCATTCGCTCGATGATTGAGATGGCCTTGGCTCCCTTGAATTTGCCCGAGGTAGATGAAGACGCTGAACATGCCGACGATGGCACCATCAAACTGGCCGTGGCAGGTCGTCCGAATGTGGGTAAATCCACCTTAATCAACACTTGGTTGGGTGAAGAACGTTTGGTGGCATTTGACATGCCAGGGACCACGCGCGACGCCATCAGTGTCCCCTTTGAGCGAGAAGGTCAAAAGTTTGAATTGATCGACACCGCTGGCTTGCGCCGTAAGGGCAAAGTGTTTGAAGCCATTGAAAAGTTTTCGGTGGTCAAGACCTTGCAAGCGATTGAGTCTGCCAACGTGGTGTTGCTGTTGCTCGATGCCACCCAAGGCGTCACCGATCAAGATGCCCACATTGCGGGCTATATCTTGGAGAGTGGTCGAGCCGTGGTCTTGGCTGTCAACAAATGGGATGCGGTTGATGCCTACCAGCGCGAGATGCTGCAGCGTTCTATCGAAACCCGTTTGCCTTTTTTGAAGTTCGCTGCTTTGCATTTCATTTCAGCCAAAAAACGCCAAGGCTTGGGACCTTTATGGGGTGCCATCGCTCAAGCGCACCGCGCCGCCATGTGCAAGATGTCAACACCGGTGCTCACGCGATTGCTACTCGAAGCGATCCAATTTCAAAGCCCACAACGCGCCGGCATGTTCCGTCCCAAAATGCGTTATGCCCACCAAGGCGGTATGAATCCGCCCGTGATCGTGATTCATGGCAACTCACTAGAGCATGTCACAGAAACCTACAAACGATTTTTAGAAGGGCGTTTTCGTAAGGCGTTTTCGTTGGAGGGCACGCCCTTGCGCATTCAGATGCGTACCTCAGCCAATCCTTACAAAGACAAAGACAATTGAGTCGCGCAGGCGTCTCGCCGCTGTGGTAAGGTGAGTGTTCTTTCTTAAACACTGAAACACGGAGAATATCGTGAACATGAACAGCGACAACTCAAAAAACAAAGGTCCACTGTTGCAAGATCCTTTCCTGAATATATTGCGCCGAGAACATGTGCCGGTTTCCATCTACTTGGTCAATGGCATCAAGCTGCAAGGTCAGATCGAGTCATTTGATCAATATGTAGTCTTATTGAGAAATACAGTCACTCAAATGGTTTATAAGCATGCCATTTCAACCATCGTGCCTGGCCGTGCTGTCAACTTCAACGCAGCAGACGGTACGGGCAGCTCGCCCGAAGTCTGAGCTTATCTGCTCTGAAAAAGGGCTTTGACAGCCCTTTTTTTATGTCCATTTTTGCCCCACGATTGACCTTTTGAAAGACTCCACCCATGCCATTGACGCGCCCACCATCTTGGTGGGCGTAGATTTGGGGCTGCCACACTTCGATGGTGAGCTCGAAGAGCTTGGACTTTTGGCGCAAACTGCCGGCTTGCGACCTGTGGCGCGCATCACGTGCAAACGCAAGGCACCCGATGCGGCTTTATTTGTGGGCAGTGGAAAGGCAGATGAAATCAAGGCACTTGCCCTGTTGCATGGCGCAAATGAGATTTTGTTCGACCAATCTCTGAGTCCCGCCCAACAGCGTAATTTAGAGCGGCACATGGGAATCCCTGTGAACGATCGAACCTTGCTGATTTTGGAAATCTTTGCCCAACGTGCGCGTAGCCATGAGGGCAAGTTGCAAGTGGAATTGGCTAAGTTGCAGTACCTCAGCA
This sequence comes from Comamonadaceae bacterium, assembly GCA_947451285.1. Classification (GTDB taxonomy): domain Bacteria; phylum Pseudomonadota; class Gammaproteobacteria; order Burkholderiales; family Burkholderiaceae_C; genus Limnohabitans. The sequence goes on along the minus strand of CANFYL010000012.1, from coordinate 6,026 downwards.
CGCGCTTGGTTCGCCGCTGGTCGCACTTGGAGCGGCAAAGCGGTGGCATTGGTATGCGCGGTGGTCCGGGTGAAAGTCAGATCGAATTGGACCGACGGATGATCAGCGAGTCCATCAAACGCACCCGAGAACGCTTAGAAAAAGTCAAACGCCAGCGCAGTACACAACGTCGACAACGTCAACGCCGCGATGCCTTCGCTATCTCTTTGGTGGGTTATACCAACGCAGGCAAGTCCACCTTGTTCAATGCCCTGGTCAAAGCCCGTGCCTATGCGGCTGATCAGTTGTTTGCTACGTTGGACACCACCACACGTCAGCTGTATTTGGGCGACAAACAAGGAGGAGGGCGCTCCGTGTCCTTGTCAGACACGGTGGGTTTCATTCGTGATTTGCCCCACGGCTTGATCGATGCGTTTCAAGCCACGCTTCAAGAAGCCGCAGATGCCTCCTTGCTAATGCATGTGGTGGATGCATCAAATGCCAATTTTCCAGAACAAATGGACGAGGTCTACAAAGTGCTGGCCGACATTGGTGCGGCCGATGTGCCTCAAGTGCTGGTGTTCAACAAACTCGACACCATGCGCGAGGGGACACAACCTGTGAGCTTGCATGATCACTATGACGTGGACGGTCAATCTGTGCCTCGTTTTTTTGTCAGCGCCAAAACCGGGCAAGGTTTGTCTGCCTTGCGCGAATTCCTAGCAGACAAGGCCATGAATAATTTACCCGATGACCTGACCTCAGGCCCGGTTTTAGATTGAATCCGTTCGCAATTAGGCACAATCGAGTCTTCAGAGAAAAATCAACGATGCGCATGAAATCCCACTCCACCGCTGAACGCCCCCCATCTTGGCTGCAACGTCTGCACGGCATGTTCAACCTCAATGATGGCCGCTGGGGACGCGACAACCCAGACAACAGCGCCAACACCCAAGGTGCAGGCAATGGTGTGCCTGAGGACAAGCCCAACCCGACAACTCCACCCCCTCACCCATCGCGTCCAGCCAATGCGGGCGGTCCACCCGATTTGGACGAGTTGTGGCGTGACTTCAACCGCAAACTCTCTGGCTTGCTGGGTCAACGCAAGGGCGGTTCTGAGCCACCTTCTGGCGGAATGCCATCTGGCCCGGGCTTTCCTGGTGCACGAGTCAGTTTGGGGGTGATCTTGGCCGTCTTGGTCGCAATTTGGTTTTGCACCGGATTTTTCATTGTGCAAGAAGGCCAGCAAGCGGTCATCACTCAGTTTGGTCGCTACAAAACCACGGTCGGCGCAGGCTTTAACTGGCGTTTGCCCTATCCCTTCCAGCGTCATGAACTGGTCTTTGTGACCCAAATTCGCTCTGTGGATGTGGGGCGTGACAACATCATCAAGTCAACGGGGCTGCGTGAATCAGCCATGCTGACTGAGGATGAAAACATTCTGGAAATCAAATTTGCTGTTCAATATCGCCTGACCGATGCGCGGGCCTATTTGTTTGAGACCAAGAACCCTACCGACACCGTGGTTCAAGCTGCCGAAACAGCGGTTCGCGAAGTGGTCGGCAAGATGAAGATGGACTCGGCGATGTCCGAGGAGCGCGACCAAATTGGTCCGCGCATTCGCACATTGATGCAACAAATCTTGGACCACTACAAAGTTGGTATTGAGGTGGTGGGCATCAACTTGCAACAAGGCGGCGTGCGCCCTCCCGAGCAAGTGCAAGCCGCGTTTGACGATGTGCTCAAAGCAGGTCAAGAGCGCGAGCGCGCCAAGAACGAAGCCGAAGCCTATGCCAACGATGTGGTACCCCGAGCGGTAGGAACCGCCTCGCGCTTGAAGCAAGAAGCCGATGGCTACAAGTCGCGCATCGTGGCTCAAGCCCAGGGCGACGCCCAACGGTTCAAGTCGCTCTACGCCGAGTACCAAAAAGCGCCTCAGGTCACCCGCGACCGTTTGTACATAGACACAATGCAGCAAATTTACAGCAATGTCACCAAGGTGTTGGTCGACTCCAAGCAAGGTTCCAACCTGTTGTACTTGCCGCTCGACAAAATCATTCAGCAAGCCTCTCAAGGTTCTGGACCTGCAGCACCTGCGGCCAACGAGAGCAACAGCCCTGTGACGCCTAACGCAGGCACAGCGGCCAATGCCGATGTTCGTGCCCGAGATGGTCGCACCCGTGACCGTGATGGCCGTTGATCAGGGAGCAAGAACATGAACAGTAAAATTGGTTTTTATATTTCCTCCGCCCTGGTCGGATTGGCCGTCATCAGCTCGATGCTGTTTGTGGTCGATCAGCGTCAATTTGGTGTGGTGTACTCATTAGGTCAGATCAAAGATGTGATCACCGAGCCAGGACTCAATGTCAAGCTACCACCCCCGTTTCAAAACGTTACCTACATTGATAAGCGTTTGTTGACGTTAGACAACGCCGACACCGAACCCATGTTGACTGCTGAAAAGCAACGTGTTGTGATCGATTGGTATGCCCGTTGGCGCATCACCGACCCGTCGGAATACATCAGAAACGTGGGCCTGGATGAAACGGCTGGCGCAATTCAACTCGCGCGCGTCGTTCGCAATGCCTTCCAAGAAGAAATCAACAAGCGCACCGTGAAAGAACTTTTATCCCTCAAGCGTGAAGCCTTGCTCGATGACGTCAAACGCGAGGTGCTTGCCGCTGTCAAAGGTGCTAAGCCTTGGGGTGTAGATGTAGTGGATGTGCGCATCACCCGGGCAGACTATGTCGATGCCATCACCGAATCGGTGTACCGCCGCATGGAGGCTGAGCGCAAACGTGTGGCCAATGAGTTGCGCTCAACCGGGGCTGCTGAAGGTGAAAAAATTCGCGCCGATGCCGACCGCCAGCGTGAAGTCACCGTAGCCAACGCTTACCGTGAAGCCCAAAAAATCAAAGGCGAGGGCGATGCCCAAGCGGCGCAAATTTACGCCGAGTCATTTGGACGTGACGCGCAGTTTGCGCAGTTCTACCGCAGCTTAGAAGCCTACAAGACCACGTTCAGCAAGAAGAGTGATGTGATGGTGGTCGATCCATCGAGTGACTTCTTCAAAGCCTTTCGCGGCAGCGGTGGATCTTCTGCGCCAGCGGCCAAAAAATAACTGGCGATGATGGACTTGGACAGCGACTTGCTGTGGACAGCCTTTGGCCTGATGCTGGTGTTTGAAGGTGTGATGCCTTTTCTGTCACCAGAGGGGTGGCGCAATAAAATGATGCAAATTCTGGCATTACACAATGGCCAAATCCGATTCTTTGGTTTGGCTTGTGTGCTCAGCGGTGTTTTGGTCTTGTGGTGGATGGCTTGATGGGAAACACCCCCATAAGCCCGGTAAAATCTCCTTTTTAACAGTCCCCCTCATCCTCATGTCCGCTTGGGTCTTGCCGGATCACATCGCCGATGTTTTGCCTTCCGAGGCCCGGCATATCGAAGAACTCCGCCGTCTTTATCTCGACACAGCGCGCAGCTTTGGCTACGAGCTGGTCATGCCCCCATTGTTGGAATACCTTGAGTCCTTGCTGTCTGGCACCGGCAGGGCGCTCGACCTTCAAACCTTCAAACTGGTCGACCAACTCTCTGGTCGCACTTTGGGGCTGCGTGCCGACACCACGCCACAGGTCGCACGCATTGACGCCCACTTACTTAACCGCTCGGGTGTGACACGTTTGTGTTACTGCGGCCCGGTCTTGCATACCCGACCTGACCGGCCTTTTGCCACCCGAGAGCCTTTGCAGTTTGGCGCTGAAATTTATGGTCATGCAGGGCTAGAAGCCGACTTAGAGGTGTTGCACTTGGCCTTAGACAGCCTCAAGGCGGTGAACTTGCGCAACTATTCGGTCGACTTGAGCGACGCCCGCATCGTGCCAGCTTTGCTCGAAGGCGTGACGCTGACCCCTGATACGCGCGACAGCTTGCACGCCGCTTTGGCCAGCAAAGATGCGCCCGCTGTGCATGCCATGACAGCCAGTTTGCCTGCCTCTGTTCAGACGGCTTTGGTGACCCTTGTGCGCTTGTATGGAGATGCATCGGTGCTGACGCAAGCCGAACAAGCATTTTCTGCTTGGCCAAAGGTTCAACAAGCTTTGACAGAGCTGCGCCAAGTTGCCGCTGATTTGGGCGATGTGCCGACCACCTTCGATTTGGCTGATCTGCGAGGCTACGCCTATTACAGTGGCGTGCGTTTTGCTGTGTATGTCCCCTCGGCCAGTGACGCGTTGTTGCGCGGTGGTCGCTATGACGAGGTGGGGGCGGTGTTTGGACGCAAGCGCCCCGCAGTGGGCTTCAGCTTGGACTTGAAAGAATTGGTCAGCGTTGTGCCTGCGCGCCCTTTGAAAGCTGCGATTCGTGCACCGTGGGGGACCGCGAAAGGTTTACGCGAAGCCATTGCGCATTTGCGTGCGCATGGCGACACGGTGGTGTGCGTGATGCCCGGGCATGAAAGCGAAGTCGATGAATTCGACTGTGACCGCGTGTTGATCGATGTGAACGGCCAGTGGGCTGTTCAAGCCCTTTAATTTTTACATTGCAATTGAACTTGATATGAGCACTAGCAAAGGACAAGCCGTGGCTGCTACCAAAGGTCGTCACGTGGTCGTCGTTGGCACCCAATGGGGCGACGAGGGCAAGGGCAAATTGGTCGACTGGCTGACCGAAACTGCCACCGGTGTGGTGCGCTTTCAAGGCGGCCACAACGCCGGCCATACCTTGGTCATCAACGGCGTGAAAACCGCCTTGCACCTGATTCCCAGCGGCATCATGCGCCCGGGTGTGAAGTGCTACATCGGCAACGGCGTGGTGCTGTCGGCCACCAAATTGCTGGAAGAAATTGCAGGCCTTGAAAATGCCGGCGTGGAAGTGCGTTCGCGCCTGCGCATCAGCGAAGCTTGTCCCTTGATCTTGCCCTACCATGCGGCCTTGGACATTGCGCGTGAAGCGGCCAAAGAAAAAGCCGGTGCCGCCAAAATTGGCACCACAGGCCGTGGCATTGGGCCAGCCTACGAAGACAAAATTGCCCGTCGTGCCTTGCGCGTGCAAGACCTCAAGCACCCCGAGCGCTTTGCCACCAAGCTGCGTGAGAATTTGGCGTTGCACAACCATGTGTTGACCGAGATTTTGCATGCCCCAGCGGTGGACTACGACACCGTCTACAACGAAGCCATGGCCTATGCCAAAGAAATTCTGCCCATGGTGGCCGATGTGTCGCGCGAGTTGAACGAGGCCCATGCCCAAGGCGCCAACTTGCTGTTTGAAGGCGCCCAAGGCACCTTGCTGGATGTGGACCACGGCACCTACCCGTTTGTCACCTCCAGCAACTGTGTGGCCGGCAATGCTGCTGCCGGCGCGGGCGTGGGCCCCGGTTTGTTGCACTACATCCTGGGCATCACCAAAGCCTATTGCACCCGTGTGGGCGGAGGCCCATTCCCCACCGAGTTGGACTGGGAAACCCCTGGTAACCCGGGTTACCACATGAGCACCGTGGGCGCTGAAAAAGGCGTGACCACCGGTCGCAGCCGCCGTTGTGGCTGGTTTGACGCCGCCTTGCTCAAGCGCAGCGCGCAAGTCAACGGCTTGAGTGGTTTGTGCATCACCAAGCTCGATGTGCTCGATGGCTTGACCGAGTTGCTGTTGTGTGTGGGTTATGAGTTGGATGGACAAAGAATAGACATCTTGCCCATGGGTGCCGATGAGATTGCACGCTGCAAACCCATTTACGAAAGCATCCCGGGCTGGACCGACAGCACCGTGGGTGTGACCGATTACGCCAAGTTGCCCAAGGCTGCACAGCACTACCTCAACCGCATTGCCGAGACCACCGGTGTGCCGATCCACATGGTTTCCACCAGCCCAGACCGTGACCACACGATCTTGCTGACCCACCCCTACATTGCTTGATTTTTTAAAGGACCTTTGACATGTTGACCGAAGACGGCAAACACCTGTACGTGTCGTACGACGAGTACCACAACCTGATTGAAAAACTCGCCATCAAGATCCACCAATCGGGTTGGCAGTTCGACACCATCCTGTGC
>CANFYL010000011.1 GCA_947451285.1 Comamonadaceae bacterium | reverse complement strand
TCGCGCACTTTGGGCAAAGGGCGAACGTCGGCCATGTCACGCGCCAAGCTCAAGGCTTCGTCCATCAATGACTCAGGAGACGCCGCCATTTGATCGAACAGTTTTTGGCCGGGCAGCATGGCCAGCCTCTCGCTTTGGATGGCTTCGCCACTGACGATCATGTTCAGGGCAGGCTCTACGCCCAAGACACGGGGCAGGCGTTGGGTGCCACCTGCACCTGGAATCAAACCAATCTTGACCTCAGGCAGGGCAATACTCGCACCCGGTGCTGCGATGCGGTAGTGACAACCCAGGGCCAGCTCCAAACCGCCGCCCATGGCCACGCTGTGTATCGCAGCGACCACCGGCTTGCTGCTGTTTTCCAGCACCGAAATCACGCTCAATAAATTGGGCTCTTGAATCGCTTTTGGAGTACCAAATTCACGAATGTCAGCACCGCCAGAAAAGGCCTTGCCGTGGCCGGTGACCACCAAAGCCTTGACCGCAGGGTCTGACAGTGCCTGCTCAACGCCCGCCACGATGGCTTGGCGGGTGGACAAACCCAAACCGTTGACCGGTGGGTTATTGAGCGTGATCACGGCCACGTCACCATGAACTTTGTAGTCTGCACTCATGCGATTTCCTTGTTGGAACAATGAAAGGACAATAAAAAGAACGATCGTTCTTTTTTGATTCTAGATCAAACTTCTAACCATTCCTTGCGGGTGTACACATCAGAACGCAAGGCTTGTGGTGTGCCTGAAAACACAATGCTGCCGTGGCCCATCACCAAGACCCGGTCCGAGATGTCCATGGCGATGGTGAGCTTTTGCTCTATCAACAACACCGAGATACCACGCGCTTTCAGGGTTTGCAAATACTGTCCCACCAACTCAACAATCTTAGGGGCCAGGCCCTCGGTGGGTTCGTCGATGATGATCAGGTCGGGGTCCCCCATCAAGGTGCGACACAGGGTGAGCATTTGCTGTTCACCGCCCGAGAGCACGCCCGCTTCGGTGTGCTCTCGTTCTTTCAGGCGCGGGAACATGGCGTACATGTCGTCAAACGACCAGCGGCTGCCCTCACCTTTGCCCTTTTGCCCGAGCAACAGGTTTTGCTCTACCGTGAGCTTGGGGAAAATGTCGCGGTTTTCTGGCACATAGCCAATTCCTAAGTGGGCAATTTGGTAAGGCTTTTTGTCTGCAATGGATTGCCCCTTCCATTGCAGATTCCCTTTGCAATCCACCAAACCCATGATGGCGCGTGCCGTGGTCGAGCGGCCAGAGCCGTTGCGCCCGAGCAAGGCCACAATTTCCCCAGCTTGCACCTCAAAAGACACGCCATGCAAGACATGGCTCTTGCCGTAAAACGCATGAAGGTTGTCGATCTTAAGCATCCAAGGTTCTCGCGTCTGTCGTCAGGCTAGGGGCCTGGTGTTCGGCTACCGACGAGCCCAGGTAGGCCTCTTGCACTTGGGCATTGGCGCGCACCGCTTCGGGGGTGTCAAAGGCAATGACTTCGCCGTACACCACCACGGCAATTTTGTCGGCCAGGCCAAACACCACCCCCATGTCGTGCTCGACCGTGAGCAGGGTTTTGCCTTCGGTGACTTCGCGAATCAGCTGGATGAAGCGTTTGGTTTCACTCTTGCTCATGCCCGCTGTGGGTTCATCCAGCAAGATCACGTCAGAGCCACCCGCGATGGTGATGCCGATCTCGAGTGCGCGCTGTTCGGCATAAGTCAGATTCATCGCCAGAACATCACGTTTTTTATCCAGGCGAATGCGCGCCATCAGTTGCTCGGCGCGTTCGTTGGCATCGTCGAGATCGGACAAGAATTTGAAGAAGGTGTATTTGTAGCCCAAGGTCCACAGCACGGCGCAACGCAAGTTCTCAAACACACTGAGCTTTGGAAAGATGTTGGTGATTTGAAAGCTGCGCGACAAACCCAAACGGTTGATCTCATAAGGCTTTTTGCCATCAATGCGTTGAGAGCCCAACCAAATTTCTCCGCGGGTGGGCTCCAATCTTCCGCTGATGAGGTTAAACAACGTCGATTTGCCCGCCCCGTTGGGACCAATGATGGCGACCCGCTCGCCCGCTTGGACTTGCAGGTCAACACCCCGGATGATTTCGGTTTTGCCAAAGTTTTTGCGCACGTCTTTGAGTTTTAAGGCAATCACAGGGACTCCCTTCGTTTGGTTTCTTTTTCAATGAAGGCTTGGGAGTCGTCCCAATCGCGTGTGTACTGGCGACGTGCCAGTTCAAACAGTCCCAAACCGGTGAGCATCACAAAAGCTGCACCAAACCAACTGCCCGTTGATTGGGCATTGAGCAACACGCCCGCAAAGTGCAGCTCGGGCCCTTGAGCGGTGTTGAGTTGCAGGTGGTAGACCATTTCGATCATGGCCGCCGCACCCGCCAAGCCCAGCAGTGCGGTGATGCCCAAGCCCACATACGCCACCCACAGTTGACGCAAACGTCCAAAGGCGGCCAAGCGCAGATTCATCATGATCAAACTGGCGATGCCGCCAGGCGCATACATGACCATGAACAAAAACGTCAAACCGAGGTAGAGCAACCATGCCTTGGTGAATTCCGACAACAGCACAAACGCCAACACCATCAGGATGGCTCCGATGATGGGGCCAAAAAAGAATGTTGCGCCGCCTAAAAATGTGAACAGCAAATAAGCGCCCGAGCGGCCAGCGCCGACCACCTCAGCAGTGACAATTTCAAAGTTGACCGACGCCAAACCGCCAGCGATACCCGCAAAAAAGCCCGCGATGATGAATGAAAAATAACGCACATACTGGGTGTTGTAGCCAACAAATTCCACCCGCTCTGGGTTGTCGCGCACAGCATTCAACATGCGGCCCAAGGGGGTGCGTGTGAAGGCATACATCAAGGCCACACACACCAGCGTGTAGGCCGCCGTGAGGTAATACACCTGAATGGCGGGCCCGTAGGTGATGCCCCATATGGCCTGACCTACCACTCGGTTACCGGCCACGCCCGCTTCACCCCCAAAGAATTCAGAAAACATCAGCGACATGGCAAACACCAACTCGGCCAGTCCCAAGGTGATCATGGCAAAGGTGGTGCCTGACTTGCGCGTGGTCACAAACCCAAACAGCACAGCGAAACACATGCCGCCTACCCCGCCCACCAAGGGCACCAAACTGACGGGAATGGCCAGTACGCCACTGCTGGCAGCATTGAGCGCGTGCATGGCGGTGTAGGCCCCCAGACCCGTGTACACCGCATGGCCAAAGCTCAGCATGCCACCTTGTCCCAGCAGCATGTTGTAGGACAAGCACGCGACCATGGCAATGCCAATTTGAGACAACATGTTCACGGCTAAGTTGCTCGAGAACACACGGGGCGCGATCAGCAGCACCAACGTGAAAGCGCCCCAAATCAGCCAACGCCCGACGTTGTAGGGTTTGAATTCGTAATGGGTGTGAGAGACACGCATGGCTTAACTGTCCCGGGTGCCTAACAGTCCTTTGGGGCGGAAGATCAGGATCAGCACCAAAAACAAATACGGCAAGATGGGCGCGACCTGAGACAAGGTGAGCTTGAGTATTGAGTTGTCCCGCATGGCCGTGCTCACATGCAGCCCCAAGTTTTGCAGCAGCAGCAAGAGCGAATAGTCAAACGCTACCGCAAAGGTTTGCACCACACCAATCAGCAGTGACGCCAAAAAAGCACCTGCCAGCGAGCCCATGCCACCGACCACCACCACCACAAAAATCACCGATCCCACTGTGGCCGCCATCGCGGGTTCGGTGACAAAGGTGCTGCCGCCGATCACGCCCGCCAAGCCCGCCAAGCCAGTACCCACACCAAACACCACCATGAACACACGTGGCACGTTGTGGCCCAATGACTCGACCGCTTCAGGGTGTGTGAGGGCGGCTTGAATGACCAGCCCCACACGCGTGCGGGTGAGCAAGGCCCACAAGCCCACCATCATCAGTAAAGCCACCAACATCATGAAGCCACGGGTGGCGGGAAATGGCGAACACACCACGCGCACCGTCGCATCGGCGGCGCGACAAAGCTCAGGAGATGCCGCCCCCCACACCAGAGACAACCCGTGCATGGAGTTTTGTACCAAGGTGAAGACTGGCCCTTGCAGTTGGGGCGCAGGCACAAACTCTAGGGCCGCACGCCCCCAACCCAGTTGAACCAACTCCAGCAAAATATAAGACAGGCCAAAGGTGACCAACAACTCGGGGACATGGCCGAACTTATGGACCCGGCGCAAGCTCAGCCGCTCAAAGATGGCACCCAAGACGGCGGTGAGCACAGGCGCAATGACCAACGCAGCCCAAAACCCCAGCAGGCCATTGAGCGAATACCCTAGGTATGCGCCTACCATGTAAAAACTGGCATGGGCGAAGTTGAGAACGCCCATCATGCTGAAAATCAAGGTCAACCCCGAGCTGAGCATGAATAACAACAAACCATAGCTCAAGCCATTGAGCATGGAGATCAACAAAAACTCCATCAATTACCTTGCACGTTTTGAATCCTAAAAAACAAGGCGGTGTGTTACACGCACACCGCCTTGCAGCTTGAACCCAGGATCAACTCGGGCGCTTCATTTGGCAACTGGTGGGCGTGCTGGCCACGTAGGGCTCAAAAGTTTTCACGGGTGCCAAGGTCATGCCCGTGTTCTCTGGGCTGTATGGGTATTTTTTATCGGCCTTTTGCCAGACGGTCAAATACAAGGTCTGTTGAATTTGGTGATCGGTTTTACGCAGTTCGATCTCACCATTGAAGCTGTTGGTCTTCATGCCTTCTAAGGCTGCGGCTACTTTGACCGGATCGGTCGATTTGGCGTTTTTCATGGCAATCGAGAGCGCGGTAAAGATATGCGGCACGGAGCCGGTGAACATGTCGTCATTGAAGCGCTGCTTGAATTCAGCCATCCACTTCTCCATGGGACCACCCATGTTGTAGTGTTGGTAAGCAATTTGGTAGACGCGCCCAGCACCACCCGTGCTCAAGGCTGTAGGCGTGCCAGTGACGCCGGTGTAGTAGGTGTAGAACTTGCCGGTATACCCCCCCTCATTGGCTGCTTTAACCAACAAGGCCAAATCAGAACCCCAGTTGCCTGTGATGACCGTGTCAGCGCCTGCGGCCTTGATCTTGGCAATGTAGGGCGAGAAGTCACGCACTTGTGCCAGAGGATGCAAGTCTTCGCCGACCACTTGGATGTCTGGACGTTTGCGGCTGAGATTTTCTTTGGCGAACTTCGTCACCTGCTGACCGTGCGAGTAGTTTTGGTTCAGCAGATAAACCTTCTTGATGTCAGGCTGATCTTTCATGAAGGTGGTCATGGCTTCCATCTTCATCGAGGTATCTGCATCAAAGCGGAAATGCCAATAGCTGCACTTGCTGTTGGTGAAGTCAGGATCAACTGCCGCGTAGTTCAAAAACAGCACCTCTTTGCCGGGGTTGCGTTCGTTGTGTTTGTTGACGGCATCAATCAGTGCCCCTGCTACAGATGAGCCGTTACCTTGCGCGATGTAGCGAATGCCTTGGTCCATGGCCGCCTTCAGGGCGTTCAAACTCTCGGCGGGGCTGAGCTTGTTGTCAAAGCCCACCACCTCGTACTTCACGCCCGCCGCGTTGGCCTTGGTGAAGGTGTCGGCAAAGAACTGGAAGCTGCGCAGCTGGTTCAAGCCCAAAGGGCCCATCAAACCACTTTGTGGGTCAATCAGGGCAATCTTCACCGTTTCGCCACTTTGGGCCAACGCGGTGCTTCCCATCGCGGCCATGATGGCCAAGCTCACACACTGTTGTTTGAAATTCATGTTTGTCTCCTTTGGATTTTTATTGACGGTCAAGCGTAGCGACTTTGGGTCACGCAACCTTCAGGGATTGCCCTTAACGGTCAAAGCTTGAGCGCCTTACTTCAAAGGTTCGGCAACACATAGTCTTTGAGCTGTTCGCGCAATCTGGTTTTCAGCATCTTGCCTGTGGCACCCAGGGGAATGCTGTCGACAAACACCACATCGTCTGGAATTTGCCACTTGGCGGTTTTGCCTTCGTAGAACTTGAGCAAGTCTTCGCGGCTGAGCTCAGCCCCGGGCTTTTTGACCACGGCCACGATCGGGCGTTCGTCCCATTTGGGGTGCTTCACACCAATGCATGCGGCCATGGCAACCGCAGGATGCGCCACCGCAATGTTTTCAATGTCGATGGAGCTGATCCACTCGCCGCCTGATTTGATGACATCTTTGCTGCGGTCGGTGATTTGCATGTAGCCGTCCGGGTCGATGGTGGCCACGTCACCCGTGGGGAACCAACCCACACCATCAGCGTCTTTCACCAAGGGGCTGCCGCCCTCGCCTTTGAAGTAATCGGCCACCACCCAAGGCCCTTTGACCAACAGGTCACCATAGGCTTTGCCGTCATGCGGTTGTTCATGGCCCGCGTCGTCGACGATCTTCATGTCAATGCCAAAAATGGCTCGGCCTTGTTTGAGACGAATCTTCATTTGGGCTTCGGCTGGCAGCTTGAGGTGCTTGTTCTTCAGCGTACACAGCGTGCCCAAGGGGCTGAGCTCGGTCATGCCCCAAGCGTGCAGCACATCCACGTTGTAGTCATCACGGAAAGCGTCAATCATCGCGGGCGGGCAAGCCGATCCGCCAATGACGGTGCGCGTCAGTGTGGAGAAGCGCAACCCTGCTGGCTTCATGTGACCCAGCAACATTTGCCACACGGTGGGTACCCCGGCCGCAAAGGTCACGCCCTCCCCTTCGATCAATTCGTAAATCGATTTGCCATCCATTCCAGGGCCGGGAAACACCAACTTGGCACCGGTCATCGCCGCACTGTATGGAATGCCCCAGGCATTGACGTGGAACATCGGCACGACCGGCAAGATGGCGTCCCGTGCCGAAATGCACATCACATCGGGCAAGGCCGCTGCATAGGCGTGCAAGATGGTGGAGCGATGGCTGTACAGCGCCGCTTTGGGGTGGCCCGTGGTGCCGCTGGTGTAGCACATGCTCGATGCCGAGTTCTCGTCCATCGAGGGCCAGGTGTAGGTGCTGGACTGTTGGCCCATCCACGCCTCGTAGCTGAGGAGATTGGGAATGCCGCTGTCGGCGGGCAGCTTGTCCGCATCACACATTGCCACCCAATGGCGGATGGTGCTGCACTTGGCATGCACCGCTTGGATGATGGGCAAGAACGTCATGTCAAAGCACAGCACCTGGTCTTCGGCGTGGTTGGCAATCCAGGCAATTTGTTCCGGGTGCAAGCGTGGGTTGATGGTGTGCAACACCCGACCGCTGCCGCTGACACCAAAGTACAGCTCCAAGTGACGGTAGCCGTTCCAGGCCAAGGTGGCCACACGGTCGCTCATGCCCAGTTGGAGTTCATCCAAGGCATTGGCCACTTGCCGAGCACGCTGCGCCACATCACCCCAGGTGTAGCGGTGGATGTCGCCTTCCACGCGGCGCGAGACGACCTCACCGTCTCCATGGTGACGTTCGGCGAAGTCGATCAGGTTGGAAATCAACAAGGGTTGGTTTTGCATCAAGCCCAGCATGGAGAACTCCTGTGTGTTTGTTGTTTTGGCACGGTCGTGCTATTTGTCTCGAAGCATTGTGCCAACAACTGGAACGCGAATCCCGAAGACTTATGAAAAACAGGCCTATGGATTTCCCCAGACAATCACGCCCCATGAACACGTCCTCTCTCTCTGCGCCCCGTGGTACAGCAATCCAATGGCCTTGGTCTCGCAGTTTTGGGGCCTTGGGTGCAGCGTTTCGCTCGCCTTGTCCCCCGACATCCTTGGCCCCGTCGCATTGGGTCGGATGCAACCACCGGTTGTTGACTGAGTTGGGATTACCTGAGGATGTTTGGCAATCCCAAGAAGTGCTGGATGCGCTCAGTGGCAACGCCTTGTTAGAAGGCAGCTCGCCGGGCGCAACGATTTACAGCGGTCACCAGTTTGGGGTCTGGGCCGGTCAACTGGGCGATGGCCGCGCCATCAGTTTGGGCGAAATCAGCACACCTTTGGGTGTGCAAGACATTCAGCTCAAAGGTGCTGGTCCCACGCCGTATTCACGCCGCGGCGATGGACGCGCTGTGCTGCGCTCCAGCATCCGAGAGTTTTTGGCCAGCGAGGCCATGCATGGTCTGGGCATTCCTACCACCCGTGCCTTATGTGTCACAGGCTCACCTACACCGGTCTACCGTGAAGAACGCGAAACGGCCGCCGTGGTCACGCGTGTAGCCCCCAGTTTTGTGCGCTTTGGCCATTTCGAACATTTCGCAGCCACCGGACAAATCGAAAATCTGAGGGCCCTGGCAGACCACGTGGTGCAAGCCCACTTCCCTGAGTTGGTGCCTTTGTCAGACACTTCGCGTTACTGTGGATTGTTGCAAGAGGTCACATGCCGCACGGCCGAATTGATGGCGCATTGGCAAGCCGTAGGCTTTTGCCATGGCGTGATGAACACCGACAACATGAGCGTGCTCGGGTTGACGCTCGACTATGGGCCCTTTCAATTCATGGATGGGTTTAATCCGAACCACATCTGCAACCACTCTGACACCTCTGGCCGCTATGCCTATGCGCGCCAACCTCAAGTGGCTTACTGGAACTTGTTTTGTTTGGGCCAGGCCTTGATGCCCCTGATTGACGCGCAAGAACCTGCACTGGCTGCACTTGAGACCTACAAAATTTTGTTTCCAGAGGCTTTGGACCAACGCATGTGCGCCAAGCTCGGGTTGACAGATGCACACGATGGCGACCGCGCTTTGGTGGAAACGCTGCTGCAAGCCATGCAACAAGACCGCGTGGACTTCACCGTACTGTGGCGTCGCTTGAGCCACGCCGTGTACGAGTCGGCCCACCTGAGCCATGCGTTTGAACCGGTGCGCGATTTGTTCATGCACCGTGAGGTGTTTGATACTTGGCGCATCCAATACGAAGCACGACTCGGCAGCGCAGATCGCCGCAGCGTGGGCCAACAGATGTTGCGCACCAACCCCAAATTCATTCTGCGCAACCACTTGGGCGAAATGGCCATCCGACAAGCCACAGCCGGTGACTTTGGCATGGTGCAAGCCTTGTTGAATGTGCTGCATAGCCCCTGCGAGGAACACCCGGCTTTTGAAGGGTGGGCCGATCTTGCGCCAGAATGGGCGTCATCCATCGAAATCAGTTGCTCCTCATGATCCTGAAAAAAACCGACGCCGAGTGGCGTGACATCTTGGCCGCCAAACAGGCAGAGCCTGTGGCGTTTGAAGTGACACGTCATGCAGCCACCGAACGCCCCTTCACAGGCAAATACGAAAGCCATTGGGCCGATGGTGCCTATCACTGCATCTGCTGCGATGCCAAGTTGTTTGATTCATCTACCAAATTTGACGCTGGCTGTGGTTGGCCCAGCTTCAGCCAAGCGGCGGATGCGTCGGCGATTGCCGAAAAACGCGACACCAGCCACGGCATGGTTCGGGTTGAGACGGTCTGCGCACAATGCGGTGCGCATTTGGGCCATGTGTTCAATGACGGCCCAACGCCAACCGGCTTGCGCTATTGCATGAACTCAGCCTCACTCGACTTTGTGTCCCAAGACTGATCCATTGCCATGAAAATTTTTCTTGATTTCTTCCCCATCATTTTGTTCTTTGTCGTGTTCAAGGCCTATGGCATTTATGCCGCCACCGCTGTGGCCATCGTGGCTACCGTGGCACAAATTGCTTGGTTGTGGCGCAAGAACGGCTTTGTCGAGCCTATGCAATGGGTCAGTCTTGGCGTCATCGTGGTGTTTGGTGGTGCCACCTTGATCACCCAAGACGAAACCTTCATCAAATGGAAGCCCACGGTGTTGTACTGGCTCATGGGGGGCTCACTGTGGGTGGGACACTTTGTGTTCAAGCGCAATTTGCTGCGCCAACTCATGGGGGCGCAACTCACGCTGCCAGAGCACGCTTGGGCGGTGCTGTTACACAGTTGGGCGGTATTTTTTGCAGGCATGGGCGTATTGAATTTGTGGGTGGCTGATCACTTTGACACCGACACCTGGGTCAGCTTCAAGCTGTTTGGCGGATTGGGCTTGATGCTCGCCTTTGTTTTGGTGCAAGGCATCTACCTCAGCCGTTTCATTCAAGACGACAAGGAAGAAGCTTGATGGCCATCACCGCCGCGCTGTTGTCCCAACGCTTGAAGCAACAACTTGCTCCGTCATTTCTCGAAGTCGTGGATGAAAGCGCCGCCCATGCAGGCCACGTTGGGGCCAACGACATCGGACAGGGCACCCACTTTCGGGTTCGCATTCAGAGCGTGATGTTTGAAGGCAAGTCTCGCGTTGCGCGCCACCGGCTTGTGTATGATGCGTTGCAAGAATACATAGACCAAGGATTACACGCCTTGGCCATTGAAGTTTTAGAAACCCCATCGAGAGAGATTTCATGAAGAAACAATTGGTTTTGAGCATGGTGGCCGCCGCTGTGTTGGCCTCGTGGAGCATTCAGGCGTCAGCCCAAAACATCGCCATTGTCAATGGCAAAGCCGTGCCCAAAGCACGAATGGAGGCGTTGGCCGAGCAAGTGGCCCGCTCGGGCCGTCCCATCACTCCCGATGTTGAAGCCCAAATCAAAGAAGAAGTCATTGCGCGAGAAGTCTTCATGCAAGAAGCGCAAAAACGCGGTTTGGATGCCAGCGACAACTACAAAAACCAACTGGAGTTGGCCCGTCAAACCATTTTGATTCGTGAGTTGTTTGCCGAGTTCCAGAAAACCGCTGAAGTGACTGACGCCGATGTGAAGACCGAGTACGACAAGTTTGTTGCAGCCAATGGCGGCAAAGAGTACCGCTCACGTCACATCTTGGTGGAAACAGAAGCTCAAGCCAACGCGATTCTGGCCAGCTTGAAAAAAGGCGGCAAATTTGAAGACTTGGCCAAAAAGCAATCCAAAGATCCTGGTTCAGGTGCCAAAGGTGGCGACTTGGATTGGGCTGCTCCGGGTAACTTTGTCAAAGAATTCTCAGAGGCCATGGCGGCACTGAAAAAAGGCGAAACCACAGCCAAACCTGTGAAGAGTCAATTTGGTTTTCACATCATCCGATTGGACGATGTGCGTGAAGCCCAGTTGCCCAAGTTGGAAGAGGTCAAGCCTCAAATCGTTCAGCAAATGCAACAACAACGCATGGCCACATTCCAACAAGACATGCGCGCCAAAGCCAAGGTTGAATAAGTCTTTCTTGTCAGCCTAACAAAGCGGCCCACGGGCCGCTTTTTTTAATGGAGCCGCCCATGTCACTGCTGTCACACCAAATCGAACTCCTTGCACCTGCGCGTGACGCAGACATTGGCATTGCAGCCATCCACCATGGCGCGGATGCGGTCTACATTGGCGCACCCGCCTTTGGCGCCCGTGCCAGTGCCACCAACACCGTGCGCGACATTGAACGCTTGTGCCGTGAAGCCCACCGTTTCAACAGCCGCATCTTCATCACCCTCAACACCATTTTGCGTGATGATGAACTGGAGGGCGCGCGCCAAATGGCCTGGGACGTGTACAACGCCGGTGCCGATGTCTTGATCGTGCAAGACATGGGTTTGTTAGAGATCGATCTGCCGCCCATTCAGTTGCATGCCAGCACCCAGACCGACATCCGCACGCCTGAGAAAGCACGCTTTTTACAAGACGTGGGGTTCTCGCAAATTGTGTTGGCGCGCGAGCTGACCTTGCCGCAAATTCATGACATCCACCAAGCCTTGGATGCCGAGCGTTGCAAGCTGGAGTTCTTTGTCCACGGCGCTTTGTGCGTGGCCTACAGCGGCCAGTGCTTCATCAGCCATGCCCACACCGGGCGCAGCGCCAACCGGGGCGATTGCAGCCAGGCGTGCCGACTGCCCTACCACGTGACCGACAGCCAAGGCCGCTTCATTGCGCACGACAAGCATGTGCTCTCCATGAAGGACAACAACCAGAGCGACAACTTAGAGGCCCTGATCAATGCCGGTGTGCGCAGCTTCAAGATTGAAGGCCGCTACAAAGACATGGCCTATGTCAAAAACATCACCGCTCATTACCGGGTCTTGATCGATGAATTGCTGGAAGCACGCGAGCACTCGAGTGACCCGATGCGCCCCCCTTTGGGCCGTGCCTCCAGCGGCCAGACCACCTTGTTTTTCACCCCTGACCCGAATCAAAACTTCAACCGCGAATTCACCGACTACTTTGTGCAAGGGCGCAAAGAGGACATTGGTGCGTTTGACTCGCCCAAAAACCCAGGCATCGCCTTGGGTGAGGTGCTCACCACAGGCCCCAATTGGATCGAGCTACAACCCTTTGACAAAGCCGCGGTGCTGCACAACGGCGATGGCCTGTGCTACTACAACCTGCAGAAAGAATTGGTGGGCGTGGCCATCAACCGGGCGGAGGCCACCGCCAAGAAAGGCGTGTGGCGCGTGTTCCCCAAAGACCCGATGGCGGGCTTCAAAGATTTGCGTGCAGGCACGGTGCTCAACCGCAACCGCGACATGGACTGGGTGCGCGGTTTAGAGAAAACCTCGAGCGAGCGCCGCATGGGCGTTTGGTTGGCGTTTGCCGACACGCCAGAAGGTTTCTCACTCACCTTGACCGATGAAGACGGTCACAGCGCCACCGCCACCCTGGCCTGCGCCAAAGAACTCGCCAAGGATGCGGTGCGCAACGAGGCCAGCCAGCGAGAACACTTGGGCAAATTGGGTGGCACCTGCTTTGAGGTCTTGAACCAGCAGATCACGCTGAGCCAAGCTTGGTTTGTGCCCGCCTCTTCACTCAACGCCTTGCGGCGCGATGCCGTGCAACGCCTGGAGCAGACCCGCGCACACGCCTACCAACGCCCTGCCCGTGCCAATGCTGTCGAGCCACCGGTCAACTACCCTGAAGACACCTTGACCTACTTGGCCAATGTCTTCAACGACAAAGCACGCGGCTTTTACGCCAAGCATGGGGTAAAGGTGGTGGCGGCAGCCTACGAGAGCCATGAAGAGCTAGGCGAAGCCAGCCTGATGATCACCAAGCACTGCGTGCGTTTCAGCATGAGCTTGTGCCCCAAACAAGCCAAAGGGGTGACGGGTGTGCAAGGCACCGTGAAGGCAGAACCCTTGACGCTCATCAACGGCAGCGAAAAGCTCACCCTGCGTTTTGACTGCAAGCCTTGCGAGATGCATGTGGTGGGCCACATGAAAAAATCGGTGCTCAACCAACGCGTGCGCGAGATGGCGGAGACACCGATGACGTTTTACAAAACCCGCCCCACCGCAGGGGCGCGTTGATCCACCAGCCTCAGTCGATCTTGGCGCCTGAGGCCTCGACGATGCCTTTCCACTTGGCATAGTCGGTCTTGAGCAAGGTGGCAAACTTGGACGGTGTCATGGCCTCGGGTTCTGCACCTTGGGCATGGATGGCGTCACGCACTTCTTGGCTGGCCAAGAGCTTGTTGATTTCTGTGTTGAGGGTGGTCACCACTGCTGCGGGCGTCCCAGCAGGCGCCAACACGCCATACCAAGTGCTGACATCAAAGTCTTTGTAGCCCAACTCTGCCACCGTGGGCACGTCGGGCATGGACGAGCTGCGCTTGGCCGAGGTGACAGCCAGTGGACGCAACTTGCCCGACTTGATTTGGGCCATGGCCGAGGGCACCGAAGACACCAGCAAATCCACATTGCCTGCCAGCGCATCCATCATGGCGGGGTTAGAGCCTTTGTAAGGAATGTGGCTGAGTTCGATGCTGGCTGCTTTTTCAAACAACTCGCCTGCCAAATGGATCGAAGTGCCGTTGCCCGGCGAGCCGTAGCTCACTTTGCCCGGTGCACTGCGAGCGGCATTGATCACATCGGCCAAGGTTTTGAATTTGGAGTTGGCGCTGGTGGCAATCACCACCGGGGTGTAGGCGATGTGCGCCACGGCCACCAAGTCGCGGGTGGGGTCCCAGGACAGGTTTTTGTAGAGCCAAGGACCAATCACCAAATTGTCTTTCTGGCCCATCACCAGGTCGTAACCCGTGGGCGCCGCTTTGACGGCCTCGGTGATACCGATGGTGCCGCCCGCGCCCGCGCGGTTGTCGGCCACCACCGTCCACTTGACTTGTTCGGTCAGTTTGGTGGCGACCAAGCGCGACAAGATGTCGGTGCCACCACCAGGTGGGAATGGGACGATCAAGCGAATCGGTTTGGATGGATAGGTGGTACCAGGTGTTTGCGCTTGGGTCTGTGACACGCCTAGGATGCAGAAAAAAACCGTAAGAAAAGAAAGAAGTTGGCGCGTGTTTTTGTTAAACATGAAATTCATTCCTTACCACGAGCTGCCGCACTCGGGGGCGTATCCAAAACCGGTGGAGTCTACTTTGCCTTCTGGTGTGACTTCCACTTGAAAAACCCGGCAAATCGAGTTGTGGAATGGGTAATTCCAAACCCGATGGTTTTGAAAGCCCACACCGAAAGAAGATTTGGATTCACCAATCAAGAACTCCACTTCGCTGCCAAGCATTCCGGCCGTGATTTTGTCGAAGTTCTCAGTTTTGAGCACATTCTCCCATCCTATGACCTTGCCACTTGCATCCAGGAAAACGAAGTAGGTGCTCTTGCCAAATGGGCCACGAGGGTATTCCAATCGTGACCCACTGGGCAGTTGCCTTTCACGCGAAGGCGGACCCATGTCGGCAATCACGGCGGTGCGATCTTGCCCAATCAAGCCGCCACTGGGCGCAAAACTTGTACAGCCAGCCAACACACCCGTCAGCAAGCACAGCCATTTCAAAAGTGTTCGCATACAGAACTCCTCGGTCAAATCAACGTGTCAAAGCTTACCAAGCATAGCAACGCACATGCGTTGCATCAACCCACCCACTGGCGCGCATTGCGCCACATGCGCATCCAGGGGCTGAAGGCGTCGATGCCGCCTGTGGCCGCCAAGTCGGTCCAGCTCATCTGAACGTTGCGGAACACGCGTTCAGGGTGCGGCATCATGGCGGTGAAGCGGCCATCGGCGGTGGTCACGGCGGTCAAGCCACCCGCGCTGCCATTGGGGTTGAAGGGGTAGGTGTGTGTCGCCACGCCGAAGTTGTCGACAAAGCGCATCGCGGCCACCACCTGAGCGGAGTCACCGCGTTGGCTGAAGTTGGCGTAGCCCTCGCCGTGTGCCACGGCAATGGGCAAACGGCTGCCGGCCATGCCTTGCAAAAACAGGCTCGGAGACGGCAACACTTCCACCATCGACAAACGCGCTTCAAAGCGCTCACTCTGGTTGGTGGTGAAGCGCGGCCAAGCCGCAGTGCCCGGAATGATGTCGGCCAATTCAGCAAACATTTGGCAGCCGTTGCACACGCCCAAACCAAAGGTGTCGGGGCGGCCAAAGAACTGCTGGAACTGTTCAGACAACACGGGGTTGAAGGTGATGGAGCGTGCCCAGCCAATGCCCGCGCCCAAGGTGTCCCCGTAGCTGAAGCCGCCGCAGGCCACCAAGCCTTGGAAATCTTGCAGCTTGGCACGCCCGGTTTGCAGGTCGGTCATGTGCACGTCGTAGGCCTCAAAGCCCGCTTCGGTGAAGGCATAGGCCATCTCCACGTGCGAGTTGACGCCCTGCTCACGCAGCACGGCCACTTTGGGTTTGGCGCTGTGGATGAACGGGGCTGCTACGTTGTCGCACACGCCCGCAGGCAGATGCACATGCAGGCCGGGGTTGAGCGGGTCTCCCGCACTCGCGTGCTCGGCATCGGCACAGACGGGGTTGTCGCGTTGCTGGCAAATCTTCCAACTCACGCTGTCCCACACCTGGTGCAGGTCGGCGAGCTTGGCGCTGAACACCTCTTTGGCATCGCGCCAGACACTGACCTCGCCTTGGCCCTTGGCGATGGCAGACGACGCAGGACGCGTCTTGCCCACAAAGTGGCTGTGCTTGGACAGCCCATGCGCACGCAGCGTTTGCATGACCGCGTTGCGCTCGGACGTGCGCACTTGCAACAGCACACCCAGCTCTTCGTTGAACAGCGCCTTGAGCGTCAACTCTTCGCGCCGTGCGCTCACCTGAGCGGTCCAGTTCTTGGTGTCCCCGTATTCAGCGCGGCTGTCGCTGATGCCGTCGCCCTCGGTGACCAACAGGTCCACATTCAGCGCCACGCCCACTTGGCCTGCAAAGGCCATTTCACAGGCGGTGGCCATCAAGCCGCCATCGCTGCGGTCGTGGTAGGCCAAGATTTTTCCTTGCGCACGCAAGTCGTTGACCGCATGGACCAGTTGCACCAAATCTTGGGCGTGGTCCAGGTCAGGCACGGTGTCGCCCGCTTGGCCCAGCACTTGGCCCAAGATGCTGCCCGCCATACGGTGCTGCCCGCGGCCGAGGTCGACCAACACCAAGGTGGTGTCTTCTTCGGTGGCGTTGAGTTGGGGGGTGAGCGTGCCACGCACGTCGGCGATGGAGGCAAACGCACTGACGATCAAGCTCACCGGTGAGGTGACCTTTTTCGTGGCGTCACCCTCGCGCCACTGGGTGCGCATGGACAAACTGTCTTTGCCCACCGGGATGGAGATGCCCAAAGCGGGGCACAGTTCCAGCCCCACCGCTTGCACGGTGTCGTAGAGCGCGGCATCTTCGCCGGGCTCGCCACAGGCCGCCATCCAGTTGGCACTGAGCTTGACACGGGGCAACTCGATGGGGGCCGCCAGCAGGTTGGTGATGGCTTCAGCCACCGCCATGCGACCCGAAGCCGGGCCGTGCAAGGCGGCCAGGGGCGTGCGCTCGCCCATGCTCATGGCTTCGCCTTTGAATCCTTGGTAATCGGCCAGAGTCACCGCGCAATCGGCCACCGGCACTTGCCAGGGGCCGACCATTTGGTCGCGGTGGGTCAGGCCACCCACGGCGCGGTCACCGATGGTGACCAAAAAGCGTTTGCTCGCCACGGTGGGGTGGCTCAGCACCTGAATCACCGCGTCTTGCAGGCGCACACCGGTCAAGTCCATCGCGGGGCTGACGCGTGACACGCGTTGCACGTCGCGGTGCATCTTGGGGGGCTTGCCCAACAGCACGTTCATGGGCATGTCCACGGCGCGACCGGCGCTGGCCGAAGGGGTCTCTGGGGTGACCACCGCATCTTCGTTGGCCACGATCAGGTGGCGTTCTTCGGTGGCCACGCCGACCTCGGCAAATGGGCAACGCTCACGTTCACAAAAGGCTTTGAATTGCGCCAGCGACTCGGGCGCAATCGCCAGCACATAGCGTTCTTGGCTTTCGTTGGACCAAATCTCTTTCGGGGCCAGGCCTGATTCTTCGAGGGGCACGGCACGCAAATCAAAGCGGGCACCTCGTCCGGCGTCGTGGGTCAATTCAGGAAACGCGTTGGACAGGCCGCCTGCCCCCACGTCGTGGATGGCCAAGATGGGGTTATTCGCTCCTTGGGTCCAGCAATGGTTGATCACCTCTTGCGCCCGGCGCTCGATCTCGGGGTTGCCGCGTTGCACCGAGTCAAAGTCCAGCTCTGCGGCGTTGGTGCCACTGGCCATGGAGCTGGCGGCACCGCCGCCCATGCCAATGCGCATGCCGGGGCCACCCAGTTGAATCAGCAAGGTGCCCGCAGGAAATTCGATCTTGTGGGTTTGCGTGCTGTCAATCACACCCAACCCACCGGCGATCATGATGGGCTTGTGGTAGCCACGGGTCACGCCCGCCACCTCTTGTTCGTACTCGCGGAAATAGCCCAACAGGTTGGGACGGCCAAACTCGTTGTTGAAGGCCGCGCCACCCAGTGGGCCCTCGGTCATGATTTGCAGCGGGCTGGCCATGTGCGAGGGACGGCCCAAGGGGCTGTCCCACAACTTCGACACGGTGAAGCCAGACATGCCTGCTTTGGGCTTGGAGCCACGTCCGGTGGCGCCTTCGTCGCGAATTTCGCCCCCGTTGCCGGTGGAGGCCCCGGGATATGGCGAAATGGCTGTGGGATGGTTGTGGGTCTCGACCTTCATCAGCACATGGTGTGTCGCGGCCACTTTGTCGTAGTGGGGCAAGTCGGTGCCGTTGTTCGTGGCCACAAAGCGTTCCACCGCATGGCCTTCCATGATGGAGGCGTTGTCCGAGTAAGCCACCACGGTGTACTGCGGGTGGGTCTTGTGGGTGTGGCGGATCATGCCAAACAGGCTGTGCGGCTGCGCCACGCCGTCGATGGTGAATTCGGCGTTGAAGATTTTGTGGCGGCAGTGCTCACTGTTGGCCTGCGCAAACATCATCAACTCCACATCGGTGGGGTTGCGTTGCAACTGGGCAAACGCGGTCACCAGATAGTCCATCTCGTCATCGGCCAAAGCCAGGCCCCAACGCGTGTTGGCGTCTTCGAGCGCAGCGCGTCCTCCGCCCAGCACATCGACATGCTCCATGGGGGCTGGATGCAACTCGGTGAACAGGCCCAAGGCTTCATCGCGGGAGCGCATCACCGACTCGGTCATGCGGTCATGCAGCACATCGGCCACCGCGGCCAGTTGCTCAGGACTCAGGCTGGCTTTGCTCAGCAAGCCGTCTTTGAGCTGGAGGCGAAATTCGGTGATGCGCTCCATGCGCTTTAAGCGCAAGCCACAGTTGTGCGCAATGTCCGTGGCTTTGGAAGCCCAGGGCGACACCGTGCCAAAACGTGGCGAGACCACCAGCGCCACACCGTCTTGCCCTCCTGTCGCTGGCTCACCATAGGTCAGCAAAGCGGCCAGGGTGCGCTGTGCGTTGGCATCCAATGGCTGCTCGCTCGCTGCCAAATGCACGAAACGTGCGCGCACACCTTTGATGGCAGGCGCAATGGTGGCGAGTCGGGGCAAGAGTTGTTGAACACGGAAATCGCTGAGGGCGTTGCCGCCTTCGAAAATGCTGAAGTGCAGGGACACGGATGGCCTTGAGAAAAAGACGGGAAACTCGTTGCGCCGGGCCGCTGACTGGGGCTGGTCGGCAATGTCTTAATTTTACGTGTCCAAAGGTGGTGGTTTGTACACAATCGCCTCTTGAACCCCTCGTTGTCATGCATTCAAAAGTGCCAACTTCAGCCGTAAGCTCCAAGGCCCGCTTAAGGTTTAAGCCAGAATGGGATAATCGACAAATGACGATCACTTACAAAGACGCCCAAGGCATTGAGGGCATGCGTGTCGCAGGCAAATTGGCCTCCGAAGTTCTGGATTTCCTCACCCCCCATGTGGTGGCCGGGGTCACCACCAACGCACTGGACAAACTGGCCTACGACTACATCACCCAAGTCCAAGGCGCCATTCCTGCCCCGCTGAACTACAACCCCAGCGGCAACAACCCCTACCCCAAATCGATCTGCACCTCCATCAACCACCAGGTCTGTCACGGCATTCCCAACGACAAGCCGCTGAAAAAAGCCGACATCGTCAACATCGACATCACAGTCATCAAAGACGGCTGGCATGGTGACACCAGCCGCATGTTCTTGGTCGGTGAATCGTCGATTGCCGCCAAACGCTTGTGCAAGCTCACCTACGACGCCATGTGGCATGGCATCGTCAAAGTCAAACCTGGTGCACGCTTGGGCGACATTGGGTATGCCATTCAACGCTTCGCCGAAGGCCACGGCTTTTCCGTGGTGCGAGAGTTCTGCGGTCACGGCATTGGCCAGGTGTTCCATGAAGAGCCGCAGGTTCTGCATTACGGCAAGCCAGGCACGGGGGAAGAGCTCAAAACGGGCATGACCTTCACCATCGAGCCCATGATCAATGCAGGCCGCAAAGACATCAAAGAACTGGGCGACGGCTGGACCATCGTCACGCGCGACCACTCGCTGTCGGCGCAATGGGAACACACCGTCTTGGTCACTGAAACCGGTTACGAAGTTTTGACTCTGTCAGCAGGCAGCCCCGCCCTGCCCGAGTTTGTGACCACCACCCGCTGCTGAGGACTGCGCCATGAACGCCTTGGCCCAACGCTACCGCTTGGACAAGGCGGCACTGATTGCGAGCACGTCAGATCGTCCAGGTTCTGCGCGCAGTGTGCGCACCTTGCTCAAACGTTTGAGCGCATTGACCGATCGCATATTGATCGACCTGTGGCTGGCGGCGGGCTTTGATGACAGCCTGAGTTTGGTGGCCGTCGGCGGTTTTGGCCGCGGGGAGTTGTACCCGCAGTCAGACGTCGATGTTTTGTTGCTGTTGCCCGCAGGCGTGAGTGCCGATGCAGATGAACGGCTCAAAGGACAGATTGAAAGCTTCATTGGCAGCTGCTGGGACACTGGATTGGAGATCGGCTCGAGCGTGCGCAATGTGGACGAATGCATTGTGGAATCGAGTGCCGACATCACGGTCCAGACCTCGCTCTTGGAAGCGCGATGGGTGACAGGCAGCAAGGACTTGTTCAACACCTTCCAGCAACGCTTTGATGCGGCCATGGACCCCCAGGCGTTTTTCACGGCCAAAACCCTCGAGCTCAACCAACGCCACACTAAATTTGAGAACACGCCCTACTCGCTGGAGCCCAACTGCAAAGAATCGCCGGGTGGTCTGCGCGACCTGCAAGTGATTTTGTGGGTAGCTCGGGCTGCAGGCTTCGGACGCAGTTGGCAAGACTTGGCAAGCAGTGGCTTGGCCACCGCCTTTGAGGCCAAGCAGATACAGCGCAACGAGGACACCTTGGCTTTGATTCGCACCCGTTTGCATCTGGCTGCCAAACGCCGCGAAGACCGTTTGGTGTTTGACCTGCAGCATGCCGTGGCTCAGCAAATGGGTTTAGGCCGGCAAGAAGACGGCAGCGTCAATGCCCGCGCCGCC
Organism: Comamonadaceae bacterium; assembly: GCA_947451285.1. Lineage (GTDB taxonomy): Bacteria > Pseudomonadota > Gammaproteobacteria > Burkholderiales > Burkholderiaceae_C > Limnohabitans. Next base: position 11,008 of record CANFYL010000011.1, on the reverse strand, counting down.
AGCGAAGCACTGATGAAGCGCTATTACTGGGCCGCCAAAGCGGTGGCTCAGCTGAACCAAATTCTGTTGCTCAACATTGAAGACCGACTCAATGCCACGCCACAGGCGCTGCACCCGATCAATGAGCGCTTTGCCGACAAGGCAGGCATGTTGGAAGTGACCCGCGATGACTTGTACCTGCGCGAACCACATGCGATTTTGGAGACTTTTTGGCTCTATGAATCCACGGTGGGCATCAAGGGTTTATCAGCTCGCACCTTGCGAGCTCTGTACAACGCACGGGGCATGATGAACGCGGCCTTCCGTGCAGACCCCGTCAACCGCGCCACTTTCCTGCGTATCTTGCAAGCACCGGAGGGCATCACGCATGCCATGCGATTGATGAACCAAACGTCGGTGCTGGGGCGCTATTTGTGGGTGTTTCGTCGCATCGTGGGTCAAATGCAGCACGACTTGTTCCATGTCTACACGGTGGACCAACACATCTTGATGGTTTTGCGCAATGCGCGGCGCTTTTTCATGGCAGAACATGCGCACGAATACCCGTTTTGCTCCCAATTGGCCGCAGGCTGGGACAAGCCTTGGATCTTGTACGCCGGCGCGCTGTTTCACGACATCGCCAAAGGCCGTGGGGGTGACCACTCGCAACTGGGCCGCGCAGAAGTGCGGCGTTTTTGCAAAGACCACCACATTGCCAAAGAGGATGCGCAACTCATCGAGTTCTTGGTGTCTGAGCACCTGACCATGAGCCATATTGCGCAAAAACAAGACCTGAGCGACCCCGATGTGATTCAAAGCTTTGCCAAACGTGTAGGCAATGAGCGCAACTTGACCGCGCTGTACCTGCTCACGGTGGCCGACATCCGAGGAACCAGTCCGAAAGTCTGGAATGCTTGGAAAGGCAAGTTATTGGAAGACTTGTACCGATACACCCTGCGTGCTTTGGGTGGCCGTGCACCTGACCCCGATGCTGAGGTCGAGGCCCGCAAACGCGAAGCCCTGACGCTGCTGGCACTCTATGCCCTGCCTTTTGAAGCCCACAAAGATCTTTGGAACACCTTGGACGTGGGCTACTTCATGCGCCACGATGCGTCTGACATTGCTTGGCACACCCGGCAGCTGTCACGCAGCTTGGCCCAAGCCAAGACCCAAGAGACGTCTGTTGGTGTCATGGTGCGCGCCCGCATGTCCCCCGTGGGCGAAGGCCTGCAAGTGATGGTGTATGCGCCCGATCAGGCGGATTTGTTTGCCCGTATCTGCGGCTACTTTGACCAAGCAGGTTTCAACATCTTGGATGCCAAGGTTCACACCGCCAGCAATGGTTACGCCATTGACACCTTCCAAGTGGTGGCCTCGCGTTTACAAGACCATTACCGAGAACTGGTGAACATGGTGGAGTCGGGTTTGGTGCAAACCATTGAAGCAGAGGGTCCCTTGCCTGCACCTGGGCGCGGCCGTGTGTCCCGTCGTGTCAAGAGCTTCCCCATTGCGCCGCGTGTCTCCTTACAACCTGATGAGCGGGCGCAAAAATGGTTGCTCAGCATTTCGGCCAGTGACCGCGTCGGTTTGCTCTACAGCGTGGCGCGGGTGCTGGCCAACCACAAGGTCAACTTGTTTCTGGCCAAGATCAGCACCTTGGGCGAACGGGTGGAAGACACCTTCTTGATCGACGGTGCCGCCTTGCAACAAAACAGGGCACAGCTTGAAATCGAAACAGAGTTGTTGAGCGCCTTGCAACAACAGGCGTGAGCGTGATCACGCATCGGTGTCACAGCCTTGCTGCGTGGGTTCAATCGTCGGCGGCGTCCAAGCCCGGAAACAGCACCTCGGTATAGCCAAAGCGCGAGAAATCGCGCACCCGCATGGGATAGAGCATACCCATCAGATGGTCGCACTCATGTTGCACCACACGGGCGTGAAAGCCCTCTACGGTACGGTCAATCGCCTGACCCAGCGGATCAAAGCCCTGGTAGCGCAAATGTTTGAAGCGGGGCACCACACCCCTCAAACCGGGCACCGACAGGCAGCCCTCCCACCCGTCTTCAAGCGCCTCCCCCATGGGTGTGAGCACGGGGTTGATGAGCACCGTGCGCGGCACCACGGGGGCCTCAGGGTAGCGTGGGTTGAATTCGCCAGATCCAAACACCACCACCTGCAAGTCCACCCCAATTTGCGGGGCAGCCAAACCGGCGCCGTTGGCAGCCTGCATGGTGTCGTGTAAGTCTTGCAGCAAGGCGTCCAGTTCAGGCGTGTTGAAGTGGGTCACGGGTTGTGCCACACGCAGCAAGCGCGGATCGCCCATTTTGAGAATATCGCGCACAGTCATGTGGATGCCTCAAGGCGGGGTCTGAACTGGGTCATGATGGTCTGATCTGTGTGGCTGCGCGTGCTCGGCCACCAGCGCCAACAAGCCCGCTTCATCGAGCACTTGGATGCCCAGTTCCAGCGCCTTGTCGAGTTTGCTGCCAGCCTCTGCACCGGCCACCACGCAGTGGGTTTTTTTGCTCACACTGCCCGCCACTTTGGCCCCCAGTGCTTCGAGCATGTCTTTGGCTTGGTCGCGGCTCAAGGTGGGCAAGGTGCCTGTGAGCACAAAGGTTTGCCCTGTCAACGGCAAAGTGGCCCCCGCAGTGGCCTCGCCCTCCTCCCAGTGCACGCCACAGGCGCGCAGCTGCTCCACCACTTCGCGGTTGTGGGCTTGGTCAAAGAAGGTTCGGATGCTTTGCGCCACCACGGGGCCCACATCGGCGACTTGCAGCAGTTGCTCCAAGGTGGCATCCATGATGGCGTCGAGCTTGCCAAAGTGACGCGCCAATTCTTTGGCGGTGGCTTCACCCACGTGGCGAATCCCCAAACCAAACAGAAAGCGCGGTAGCGTGGTTTGCTTGGATTTCTCAATGCTGGTCAACACGTTGTTGGCCGATTTTTCGGCCATCCGCTCCAGCGACACCAAGGCGGTCAGCCCCAAGCGGTAGAGGTCGGGTAAGGTGTTGACCACACCGGCATCGACCAATTGCTCTACCAGTTTGTCGCCCAAGTCTTCAATTTCTACAGCGCGACGGTGGGCGAAATGAAGGATGGCTTGCTTGCGCTGTGCGCTGCAAAACAAGCCGCCCGTGCAGCGGTAATCGGCCTCATCTTCTTCACGCACGGCAGCGCTGCCACATACCGGGCAAGTGTCTGGCATGGTGAAGATTTGGGCCTCGTGGAAGCGCTTTTCGGCAATGACCGAGACCACCTCAGGAATCACGTCCCCAGCACGGCGCACCACCACGGTGTCGCCCACCCGCACGTCTTTGCGGCGGGCTTCTGTTTCGTTGTGCAAGGTGGCATTGGTCACGGTGACGCCACCGACAAAGACCGGTGCCAACTTGGCCACGGGTGTGAGTTTGCCGGTTCGGCCCACTTGCACCTCAATGGCTTGCACGGTGGTGAGTTGCTCTTGCGCCGGGTATTTGTGCGCCACGGCCCAACGTGGCTCGCGGGAAACAAAACCGAGTTGACGCTGCCAGTCGAGCCGGTTGACCTTGTAGACCACACCATCGATGTCGAACGGCAGCGCATCACGCGCTTGCCCCATGCGCTGGTGAAACGCCACCAAGCCTGCCGCACCTTGCACGGTGCTGGTTTGTTCGGCCACCGGAAAGCCCCAGTCACGCAGCGCCATCAGCAATTCGTAGTGGGTGCCAAAGTACGGACCACCTTGGGTCTCGGGCGTCACCTCACCCAGACCATAGGCGAAAAAACTCAAAGGCCGCTCAGCGGCAATGGCGGGGTCCAACTGACGTACCGCACCGGCCGCCGCATTGCGTGGGTTGACGAAGGTTTTTTCACCTTTCATGCCTTGTGCAATGCGCGCGCGTTGGCGCTCGTTCAGGGCTTCAAAGTCGGCCCGGCCCATGTAGACCTCGCCACGCACTTCCAGCACCTCGGGCACGCGCAAGCCCGCATCGTCAAACAAGGAATCGCCCGGGGGTGGGGTGTGCAGCTTGAGAGGAATCTGCCCGATGGTGCGGATGTTTTGCGTCACGTCCTCGCCCATTTCGCCGTCGCCACGCGTGGCGGCTTGCACCAGCACGCCGTGCTCGTAGCGCAAGCTCATGGCCAGACCATCAAACTTCAACTCAGCCACATAGTCCACCAAGGGGTCGGACTCGGTGAGCGACAACTCTTTGCGAATGCGGGCGTCAAAGGCTTCGGCGCCAGAAGCTTCGGTGTCGGTCTCGGTGCGAATGCTCAGCATGGGCATGGCGTGGCGCACGCTGGCAAAAGCGTCCAACGGTTGTCCACCGACGCGTTGCGTGGGTGAGTCGGGCGTCAACAGCTCTGGATGAGCCGTTTCAAGGGCTTGCAACTCTTTGAAGAGGCGGTCGTACTCGGCGTCTGGCAACGTCGGTGCGTCCAGCACGTAGTACAGATGACCGTGGTGGTGCAACTGCGCACGCAGCTCGGCAGCTCGGGAAACAAAGGTGGAAGTCGACATCAAAGGTTCACCAGGCTGCGCCACACAGGGCCTAGAAAAAAAGCTCAACTGAACAAACGTCGCGCCTGCGGCGACCCTGCCGACAAGTCGCGGGCGTCCAGGGTGTCGTACAAGGCCTGCAAATCGCGGGCAATGCCGCCAATGGCAGCTTCTGACAAACGCTGGCCGTTGTCGTCGGTCACGCTGCCGTCCATCACACGGGCCAACTCGTGGGCGGTTTGTACCATCCGGGCGAACGGCTCTTCTTGTCGGTCCACCTGAGGCACATCCAAGGACAAGGTCAGTTCGCGAATGGCCGACTGTGCCGGGTCTTCGGCCATGGCCGCTTGGGTGTCAAACATCAAACCCAGCACCGGTGGCAAGCCCACCGCAGGTGCGGGCACCACCATGCGACCTGGAATCACCCCCGCCACAAAGCCCAAGCGGGCGGCGTTTTGTTGCACATAGCCCGGACTCCAAGCTGCCTTGGTGGCTTTGAGGGTGAAACTCAGCTGTGCATCATGGGCGCTGGCAAAGCTGTCGAGCTCGCGGGCACGTGCGACCTCTTCCAACATGTCAGGAAATTCGGGGGCGCCATTGATGGCATCGGCAAAGCTTTGGGTTTTGACCACGAACTCTGAGAATTCAATTTCATTCAGTGCTCCCATGCGGTTGGCCAGTTGCACACCCGCTTGGAACGCGCTGTAGCGCTGGCCGTTGCGTGGGGACTCCCACAACCCAGTCTCGGCGTTCAGCCCCTCGACCGTGAAAAGTTTATTACCCACGCGCCTGCTCGGTGGCAAAGCAGCCAGCGTAGCTTCGCCTGAGATGGGGTTGTCAATTTCAACCGGAGCCAAAACGTCAATCAGCGCATCCAGGCTGGGACGTTTTTCAGCCGGAAGCGTCATGGATGACGCGTCGTCCATGACCTTGGCAATCATCGGAGCCAGGCCTTGATTGTGCGTATCTGCCGTGTGTTGCATCGCACGTTGTGCAGTGACACGGGCTTGTGCGGCACGGTCGGCGGCTTTGTCTGCGGCCAAGCGTTGCATCTCAGCTTCGTCAGGCACACGCTGGGCATGCTGGGTGGCTTGTTGCATCATGACACGGGCCATGTCAGCCACCGGGTCGTCACTGTGGGCGGTTGGTGTCGCCACGGTCGGGTCAGTCGCCGACACATGAGCTTCCTCAAATACAGGCTCTTGGGGCTGCAATGGCAATGCAGGTCCTGCATGGTCGGAAGAGTTGCTGCCTGCTTCAGGCATGGGTTCGGCCTGACGTGGTTTGTTTTTTCGGGATGTCCAGGTGCTGTGGGCCACCACACCTGCCAACACCACGCCCCCGGCAATGGCTAAACCAATTTGAAGAGTGCTCATGGCTTACTTTGATGTCAAGCGGCGTCGACCATGGACACGGCCGACTCCATATCGACGGCCACGATGCGAGAAACACCTTGTTCTTGCATCGTCACGCCGATGAGTTGTTCTGCCATTTCCATGGCGATCTTGTTGTGTGAAATAAAGAGGAACTGGGTCTCTTTGGACATGCTCGAGACCAGCTTGGCATAGCGTTCGGTGTTGGCGTCATCCAGCGGCGCATCCACCTCGTCGAGCAAGCAAAAAGGTGCCGGATTGAGTTGAAAAATAGCAAACACCAGCGCAATGGCGGTGAGCGCTTTTTCGCCACCTGACAACAGGTGAATGGTCTGGTTCTTCTTGCCGGGTGGCTGGGCCATGACCTGGACACCCGAATCCAGAATTTCTTCGCCGGTCATCACCAAACGCGCATTGCCACCGCCAAACAACTCGGGGAACATCTTGCCAAAGTGTTCATTGACGATTTTGAAGGTGCCGCCCAGCAGTTCGCGGGTTTCGCCGTCGATCTTGCGGATCGCATCTTCCAGCGTATTCATGGCTTCGTTCAAGTCGGCCGACTGCGCGTCCAAGAAGGTCTTTCGCTCAGTGGCCGACGTCAACTCATCGAGCGCAGCCAGGTTGACCGCCCCTAATGCGGCGACTTCACGGTGTAAGCGATCGATCTCGCCTTGCAAACCGGTCAAACGAACGTTGTTTTGCTGAATGGATGTAGCGACGGCCTCTAGGTCGGCTTGGGCATCGGCCAGCAGCTGCGTGTATTGCTCCAGCCCCAATCGGGCCGCTTGCTCTTTGAGCTGTAAGTCGGTGATGCGTTGGCGCAAAGGCTCAAGTTCCCGCTCCAGCTGCAAACGGCGTTCATCGCTGGCACGCAGTTTGGTGGTCAAGTCGTCGTACTCGCTGCGCTTGGCGCCCAGGGTGGCCTCGCGTTCGAGCTTGATGTTCAAGGCGTTTTGCAGGCCGGCTTGCGCCGCGGCGTCGGTCAGGCGGGTCAAGTCTTCCTGCACCCGTTGTTCTTCCTCGGCGACGCTGGCGGCTTGTTGGGTGGCGGTATCAATGATGCGTTTGAGCTCGGCCTCACGGGTGGCCAAGCTGCGCTGGGCAAACTGGGCTTCTTGGGCTTGTCGCTCCAAGCTGCGTTGTTGTTCGCGGCTGTCGTTCAAGCGGCGCTCGGCGTTGATCACGGCTTCGTCCAACTGGGCATGGCGCTCTTGGCTGTCGGCCAACTGCATGTCGAGTTCTTCAAAGCGGGCTTCAGCCGCAACACGGCGCTCTTGCAAGTCAGTCAGTTGGGCCTCGACTTCGCCCAAGTCGCCACTGATTTGCTCGCTGCGGGCGCGGGTTTGTTCGGCCAGTTGCGACAAGCGCAAGGTCTCCACCTGCAAGGCATGGGCGTTGGTTTGTGCCGCCGAGGCCTCGTTGCGGATGCTCACCAGGCGTTGAGAGGCATCGCTGTAAGCGGCTTCGGCGCGCACCAGGGCGTGGCGGGCTTCGTCGCTGATCAGGGCCTGGGCTTTGGTGCTTTTGTCGAGGTTTTCAATTTCTTGGGCACGCGCCAACAAACCCGATTGCGCGCTGTCTTGGGCGTAAAAACTCACGCTGTGGGCGCTGATGGCGTGGCCCGTGGGCACATACATCACTTGACCGGGCTGCAAGCTGCTGCGCTTGGCCAGCGCGTCGTCCAGGTTGGGCGCGGTAAAACAACCGCTGAGCCAATCCGTCAGCAATGCTTTTTGACCTGCGTCGTTGAGACGAAGCAAATCAGACAAACGCGGCAAGGACGAGGCGGCTTCTGGCACGGATGCCAAGGGAGGCGTGTAAAAGGCCAGTTTCGCGGGTGGCGCGTCGTTGCTGAAAGAACGCACCATGTCCAAACGGCTGACTTCCAGCGAGGCCATGCGTTCACGCAAAGCGGCCTCCAAGGCGTTTTCCCAACCCGCTTCAATATGGATGCGGCTCCACAAAGCTTGCAGGCCATCCAGCCCGTGTTTGGACAGCCAAGGCTTGAGTTTGTCGTCGGTTTGTACTTTTTCTTGCAGCGCTTTGAGGGCCTCCAAGCGGGCCGAGATGTCGGCTTGTTTGGTTTGCTCGGCGTTCACAGCTTGCTGAGCTTGGCGGCGCGCCTCGTCCAACTGCGGCACGCTGTGCTGCAAGTCTTCGAGTTGCGCAGCCGTCACCTCGGCCTGGGCCTGTGCTTCTTGCAGCTGTGCTTGCAGGTTGCTCAGACGGGCGTCGTCGGGGGCAGCCAAGGCGTTGCGGTCGGCACTCAAGCGCTCATGACGGGCGTTGAGGGCACGCGATTGTTCTTCGATGTTGCGCTGGTCAGCCGCGAGAACCTGGATCTGCTGCTGCACCTGCACCACGCTGCCGCGCTGTTCGTTGCTGCGTTGTTGGGCGGTGCGCAACGCTTCTTCAAGCTCGGGCAGTTGCAGGGCCTGCTCTTCCACCTGCGCGGCCAAGAGCATGGCCTGCTCTTCACCGTTCAAGGCATGTTCGGCCAGGGTTTCAATTTCTTGCTGCGCTTGTTCGCTTTGCTGGGCCCAGTGGGCAGTTTGTTCTTTGATTTGGACCAAACGCGCTTCGGCACGCTGGCGTCCTTCCACCACAAAGCGGATCTCGGCTTCCAAACGCCCCACCTCGGCGCTGGCTTCGTACAAAGCGCCCTGGGCTTGGTTGACTTGGTCGCCTGCGGCGTAGTGCGCTTGGCGCACGGTTTCCAGATCTGCCTCGATGTGGCGCAAATCGGCAATGCGCGACTCCAAGTCGTTGACGGCTTTGTCGGCTTGGGTTTTCAGGCCCACTTGGTCGGCTTCGGCCTCGGCGCGGCGCAAGAACCACAGCTGTTGCTGCTTCAAGGTCACATCGGCTTGCAGCGCGTGGTAGCGGTTGGCCACCTCGGCTTGTTTTTCCAGTTTCTCTAAATTGGCGTTCAGCTCGCGCAGGATGTCTTCTACCCGGGTCAGGTTTTCACGCGTGTCGCTCAAACGGTTTTCGGTCTCGCGGCGGCGCTCTTTGTATTTGGACACGCCAGCGGCTTCTTCCAGAAACAAGCGCAGTTCTTCGGGTTTGGATTCGATGATGCGGCTGATGGTGCCCTGGCCAATGATGGCGTAGGCGCGGGGACCCAAACCGGTGCCCAAGAAGACGTCTTGCACATCGCGGCGGCGCACTGGCTGGTTGTTGATGTAGTAGCTGCTGGTGCCGTCTCGGGTCAGCACGCGCTTGACCGCGATCTCGGCAAACTGGCTCCACTGGCCGCCAGCGCGGTGATCGGCGTTGTCAAACACCAGTTCCACACTAGAGCGGCTGGCGGCTTTGCGGGTGGTGGTGCCGTTGAAGATGACGTCTTGCATGGACTCGCCACGCAACTCGCTGGCGCGGCTCTCGCCCAGCACCCAGCGCACGGCATCCATGATGTTGGATTTGCCGCAACCGTTGGGTCCCACCACACCGACCAACTGGCCAGGCAACAGGAAATTGGTGGGTTCCGCGAAAGACTTGAAACCCGATAACTTGATGGAATTCAGACGCACCGAAAAGCCTCTTGAGACAGAGGGGGGATCATAAACGGCTGGACCAGGCGCGAACCTCGGTCAGCAATGCCTCTAAATTGGGCAGGATTGTTTCAAACGTACTTTTTGTAGCCATTAAGGACTGGTTTCGGCTGTCCTGGTAAAGATCAATCACCGATCGCGCCAAGGCCGGAACGGCAAACAATGACATGAAACCTTTCAGTGCATGGAGCGAATATTCGACAATTAAGGGGTCCTTGGCCGCCAAACCGGCCTTGATGTTGGCTATTTCTTGGTTCAGGCTCACTTCAAACGTAGCCATCAGTTCGCGCATCTGGACATCGTCGCAGGCAAATTCTTTGGCACCACTCAGGTCTAGCCAAGTTGATGGGGTTGGAAAGTGGGTATTCATGGGCTTGGGGCAGAGATAATAGCAGTCATGAATCCCCTGCTTTCTCGCCTCCAGCCCTATCCTTTTGAGCGGCTGAAACAGCTGTTTGCCCCCATCACACCCAACCCGGCTTATTCGCCAATCAGCCTGGGCATTGGCGAGCCGCGCCATGCTACGCCCCCTTTGGTGTTGGCGGCTTTGGCCGATGCCACCCAAGCTTTAGCGGCCTACCCCGCCACCGCTGGCCTGCCCGCCTTGCGCGATGCCTGTGCGGGGTGGGTGCATCGCCGCTACGGGGTGGCCCTGAACGCGGCCACCCAGGTGTTGCCTGTGAATGGCTCGCGAGAAGCCCTGTTTGCTTTTGCGCAGACGGTGATCGACCCATCCCGCCCACACGCCACCGTGGTGTGTCCGAACCCGTTCTATCAAATCTACGAAGGTGCTGCCTTGCTGGCCGGAGCGACACCTTATTACGCACCGAGCGACCCAGCGCTGAATTTCAACGTCAACTGGGACAGCGTGCCAGAAGCGGTCTGGGCCAATACCCAGTTGCTGTTTGTCTGCTCTCCAGGCAACCCCACGGGCTCAGTCATGCCCATGGCCGATTGGGAAAAACTGTTTGCACTGAGCGACCGCTACGGTTTTGTGATGGCCAGCGACGAGTGTTACAGCGAGATTTACTTCCGCGACGAGCCGCCTTTGGGGGGCTTGGAAGCTGCCGTCAAGTTGGGCCGCACCGACTTCAAAAACCTGGTGGCTTTCACCAGCTTGTCCAAGCGCAGCAATGTGCCGGGCATGCGCAGCGGTTTTGTGGCGGGTGACGCCAACATCCTGAAACAGTTCTTGCTCTACCGCACTTACCACGGCAGCGCCATGAGTGGCATGGTGCAAGCGGCCAGCGTGGCGGCCTGGAATGACGAAGCCCATGTGGTGGCCAACCGGGCCATGTACCGTGACAAATTTGCCGCGGTCACCCCCTTGTTGGCCGAAGTGATGGATGTGCGTTTGCCCGATGCGGGCTTTTACCTGTGGGCCGCGGTGCCGGGTGGCGATGACGTGGCGTTCGCACGGGATTTGCTGGCTCAATACAATGTGACCGTTTTGCCGGGCAGCTACTTGGCGCGCGAAAGTCACAGCATTGGCGATGCCAAGGGTTTCAACCCCGGTGCAGGCCGAATTCGCACGGCCTTGGTGGCCGAAACCGCCGAATGCCTGGAAGCCGCGCGACGCATTGTGGCGTTCATCCGAAATTCCAATCCTTAATCCATCC
>CANFYL010000010.1 GCA_947451285.1 Comamonadaceae bacterium | reverse complement strand
GTTGATGAATGCCATTCCCGCCCACGTGGCCGGGGTGGGTGAGATCATCATGGTGGTGCCCACGCCCGCCCGAGACAAACTTGCCGCCAACGCCGCACAGGGCGAGCGCAACCCCTTGGTGCTGGCCGCAGCCTATGTGGCAGGGGTCAGCCGTGCCTTCACCATTGGCGGGGCGCAAGCGGTGGCAGCGTTGGCCTACGGCACAGCCACGGTGCCAGCGGTGGACAAAGTCACGGGCCCTGGCAACGCTTATGTCGCGGCTGCCAAACGCCGAGTGTTTGGCACCGTGGGCATTGACATGATTGCAGGCCCCAGCGAAATTTTGGTGCTCGCCGATGGCTCCACACCGCCAGACTGGGTGGCGATGGATTTGTTCAGCCAGGCCGAGCACGACGAATTGGCGCAAAGCGTGTTGCTGTGTCCCGATGCGGCCTACATTGACCGCGTGCAAGTCGAGATCGAGCGCTTGCTGCCACAGATGCCACGGCGCGACATCATCGAAAAATCGCTCAATGGCCGTGGGGTGTTGATTCATACCCGCAGCATGGAAGAGGCCTGCGTCATCAGCAACCGCATTGCGCCTGAACACTTGGAAGTGTCTAGTTATGAACCGCACCGCTGGGAGCCGTTGCTCAAGCACGCGGGTGCCATCTTCTTGGGGGCCTACACCAGCGAGAGCTTGGGCGACTACTGTGCGGGCCCCAACCATGTGTTGCCCACCAGTGGCACCGCACGCTTTAGCTCGCCTTTGGGGGTGTACGACTTTCAAAAGCGCAGCAGCCTGATTGAGGTGAGCGAGCAGGGTGCGCAGACGCTAGGCAAGATTGCCGCCGTGTTGGCGTATGGCGAAGGCTTGCAAGCCCACGCCATGGCCGCCGAGTTTCGTTTGAAGAAAGATTGAGCATGAGCACGCCCTTGCGTTTCATCCGCCAAGATGTGCAATCCATGCACGCCTATGCCATTCAACACTCGGTGGGCATGGTCAAGCTTGACGCGATGGAAAATCCGTTTTCTTTGTCGCCCGCCTTGCAGGCCGAGTTGGGCCATCGCTTGGGTCAGGTGGCGATCAACCGTTACCCTGGGGCACGCATCGACGACTTGAAGGCTGCCCTGGCCCGGTATATCGATTTGCCCCGTGGTCACAGTTTGATGCTGGGCAACGGCTCGGACGAGTTGATCTCGCTCTTGGCCATGGCCTGCGATGTGCCAGGCGCCAAAATTTTGGCCCCAGAACCAGGCTTTGTGATGTACGCGATGAGTGCACAGTTGCAAGGCTTGTCTTATATAGGTGTGCCTTTGACCGCCGACTTTGAGTTGGACGAAGTGGCCATGTCGCGCGCGATAGCGCAGCACGAGCCGGCCATCGTGTACCTGGCCTATCCGAACAACCCCACGGCCAATTTGTGGGATGACGCGGTGATTCGCCGCCTCATCGCCCAAGTCACAGCCTATGGTGGCTTGGTGGTCATGGACGAGGCCTACCAGCCGTTCTCGAGCCGCAGCTGGCTGGATGAAATTCGCCGTGATCCGAACGCCAATGCGCATGTGTTGTTGATGCGCACTTTGTCCAAGTTCGGTTTGGCTGGTATTCGCTTGGGCTACCTGGTGGGTCCGACGGCGCTGGTGCATGAAGTCGACAAACTGCGTCCGCCGTACAACGTGAGCGTGCTCAACGCCGAGTGCGCTTTGTTTGCGCTGGAGCATGCCGACGTGTTTGCGGTGCAGGCTGCCACCATCCGCGGTGAGCGTGAGCAGTTGTTCAAAGCCTTGCAGCAGTTGCCGGGTGTCACAGTCTATGTCAGCGATGCCAACATGATGCTGGTGCGTTTTGCAGCGCCGCAGGGCGACACAGACAGTGCCGCCAGCCACGTGTTTGCTGCGATCAAAGCACGCCAGGTGTTGGTGAAGAACGTTTCTAAAATGCATCCATTGCTGGCCAACTGCCTGCGCCTGACGGTGGGAACGCCGGATGAAAACGCACAACTCTTGGCCGCCTTGACCTCTGCCCTTTCTTGAAAGCCCCGCATGACCGCCCGCACCGCTGAAGTCAGCCGCAACACTGCCGAGACCCGCATCACCGTCAAGGTCAACCTCGATGGCACGGGTCAGTCCAAGCTGTCCACCGGCATTGGTTTTTTTGACCACATGCTGGACCAAATTGCGCGCCATGGCTTGATCGATTTGGACATCCATGCCGAAGGTGATTTGCACATCGATGGCCACCACACGGTGGAAGATGTGGGCATCACCTTGGGGCAGGCGTTTGCCAAAGCCGTGGGCGATAAAAAAGGCATTCGCCGCTATGGCCACGCCTACGTGCCACTCGACGAAGCACTGAGCCGCGTAGTGGTGGACTTTTCAGGCCGTCCTGGCTTGGTGATGCACGTGCCGTTCAAGAGCGGCATGATCGGCGAATTCGACAGCCAACTGGCGTTTGAGTTTTTTCAGGGCTTTGTGAACCACGCGTTTGTGACCTTGCACATTGACAACCTGCGCGGCGAGAACGCCCACCACCAGGCCGAGACGGTGTTCAAAGCGTTTGCCCGCGCTTTGCGCGCAGCCTTGGAACTGGACCCCCGCTCGGTGGGCGTCATCCCCTCCACCAAGGGTTCGCTTTGAACAACAAAGTGGCTGTCGTGGACTACGGCATGGGCAACCTGCGCTCGGTGGCGCAGGCCGTGATGCACGCCGCCTCGGTGGTCGACCATGCCGAGGTGGTGGTCACCTCCAACCCGCAGGTGGTGCGTGATGCACACCGCGTGGTCTTGCCCGGTCAAGGTGCCATGCCCGATTGCATGCGCGAACTGCGTGAGTCGGGCCTGATGGACGCCGTGTTGGATGCCGCGCACAAAAAACCTCTGTTTGGAGTCTGTGTGGGCATGCAAATGTTGCTCGACCACAGCGCAGAGGGCGACACCCCGGGCTTGGGACTGATTCCCGGCGAGGTGGTGAAGTTTGATTTGGCTGGGCGCACCCAAGCCGATGGCAGCCGCTTCAAAGTGCCGCAGATGGGCTGGAACCAAGTGCTGCAAACCCAAGCCCACGCCATGTGGCAAGACGTGCCCGACAACAGTTACTTCTATTTCGTGCACAGCTTTTATGCACGCCCCACAGACTTGGCCCATTGCGCAGCGCAAACGGACTATGGTGGTTTGTTCACCTGCGCCGTGTCACGCGATAATATTTTTGCGACACAATTTCACCCAGAGAAAAGCGCGGCACATGGCCTAGCTCTGTACCGCAATTTTCTGCATTGGAACCCCTGATCTTTCACCTCACCGGGCCTGTTTGAAGCCCTTTGTCACCATGCTACTTATTCCTGCGATTGACCTCAAAGACGGACATTGCGTGCGCCTCAAACAAGGCGACATGGACCAGGCCACTACGTTTGGCGAAGACCCCGCGCAAATGGCCTTGAACTGGGTAGCCAAAGGTGCACGACGTTTGCACCTGGTGGACCTGAACGGCGCCTTCGCGGGCAAACCGCAAAACAACCTGGCCATCAAAGCCATTTTGAAAGCCGTGGGCCAGGACATTCCGGTTCAGCTCGGGGGTGGTATCCGTGATCTGGACACGATTGAAAAATACATCGATGCAGGTTTGCGCTACGTCATCATCGGCACGGCTGCGGTGAAAAATCCGGGTTTCTTGCGCGATGCCTGCAGTGCGTTTGGTGGCCACATCATCGTAGGGCTCGATGCCAAAGACGGCAAAGTGGCTACCGATGGCTGGAGCAAACTGACCGGTCACGAAGTGGCAGATCTGGGTAAGAAGTTTGAAGACTATGGTGTGGAGTCCATCATCTACACCGACATTGGGCGTGACGGCATGCTCAGCGGCATCAACATCGAAGCCACCGTCAAACTGGCACAGGCCCTGACCATTCCTGTCATCGCCTCAGGCGGTTTGTCCAACATGGCCGACATCGACCAGTTGTGTGGCGTGGAAGACGAAGGCGTGGAAGGCGTGATTTGTGGCCGTGCCATTTACAGCGGCGATCTGGATTTTGAAAAAGCCCAGGCCCGCGCTGACGAACTCAATGGCTAAGCCGTCGTGTGCGGCTTGCGCCTCCTCTGCCTGAAGCCCCCGCATGTTGACCTCTATCCCCGAAGTTTTTCAAGGCCTGGACTGCCATCGCCTGACCTTGCCGTGCGGCGACACCGTGTTGGTGGCCTTGCAAGGTGCCCACGTGTTGTCGTGGGTCAACCAAGGGCGTGAGCGTTTGTTTCTGAGCCCCCGTAATTTGTGGGACGGCCAGTCGGCGATCCGTGGCGGTGTGCCGGTGTGTTTTCCGCAATTCAACCAGCGTGGCGATTTGCCCAAGCACGGCTTTGCCCGCAACATGGCGTGGACGTTGGCGGGTTCACGTGTGGACGACGCGCAGGCCCACATCGATGTCAGTCTGACGGCAGATGCGCGCACATGCGCCATGTGGCCGCAGCAATTTGTGGCGCAACTGCGGGTGCAGTTGCAGCCCTGTGAGTTGCAAATGAGTTTGTCCGTGCACAACACCGACACGCAGCCCTTGCTCTTTACAGGTGCCTTGCACACTTACTTGTTGGTGGATGACATTGATTTGACCGACGTGACCGGTTTGCAGGGGCAAGCCGAATGGAATGCCGTGGCCGATGTGCATGGCGTGGCCGATGAGGCCCTGTACTTTGATGGCGAGTTTGACCGTGTGTACGCTGCCGCCCCTGGCCCGCTGCGCGTGCAAGATGGCAGCGGCGTGCTGAGCATTGCGCAAAGCCCGTCCTGGGGCCAATCGGTGGTGTGGAACCCGGGCCCTGAGAAATGCGCCACACTGGCGGACATGCCGCCCGACGGCTTTGCGCACATGGTGTGCGTGGAGGCGGCTCAGGTGTATGAGCCGATCCATGTGCCAGCAGGTCAGCAATGGCTCGGCTGGCAACGTTTGACGGTGGCTTGAGAATTTATCTGTTGGACTCCTATGCTCGCTAAACGCATCATTCCTTGCCTTGACGTGACCGGTGGTCGCGTGGTCAAAGGCGTCAACTTTGTGGAGCTGCGGGATGCGGGAGACCCGGTGGAAATTGCCGCCCGCTACAACGAGCAAGGCGCTGATGAGCTGACGTTTTTGGACATCACCGCCACCAGTGACGCGCGCGATGTGATCTTGCACATCATCGAAGCCGTGGCAAGCCAAGTGTTCATTCCGCTCACGGTGGGTGGGGGCGTGCGCACGGTGGACGACGTGCGCCGCTTGCTCAACGCCGGTGCTGACAAAGTGAGCTTCAACTCAGCCGCCATTGCCAACCCCCAAGTGATTCGTGATGCCTCGGCCAAATACGGTGCCCAGTGCATCGTGGTGGCCATTGATGCCAAGCGCCGCAGCCCTGAAGAAGAACAACGCATGGGCGCCAACGGTTTGCCGATGGGCCCCGGTTGGGATGTGTTCAGCCATGGCGGACGCAAAAACGTGGGCCTGGATGCGTTGGCTTGGGCCACCCAAATGGCCCAGCACGGAGCCGGTGAAATTTTGCTCACCAGCATGGACCGTGACGGCACCAAGTCAGGCTTTGATTTGGCCTTGACCCGTGCCGTGGCCGATGCTGTGTCGGTGCCTGTCATCGCCTCAGGTGGCGTGGGCAATCTGGACCACCTGGCCGACGGCGTGCAGCAAGGCGGTGCCGATGCGGTGCTGGCGGCCAGTATTTTTCACTATGGCGAATACACCGTGCAGCAAGCCAAGCAACGCATGCGTGAGCGTGGCATTCCTGTTCGGCTCTGAGGGAACGTTGATGACACACCCAGTTTGGTTGGATGCTGTGCGTTGGGATGAAAAAGGCTTGGTGCCCGTCATCGCCCAAGAAAAAGACAGCGGCGATGTGCTGATGTTTGCCTGGATGAACCGCGAAGCCCTGCAAAAAACAGCAGAGTTCAAGCGGGCCGTGTACTTCAGCCGCTCGCGCAACAAGTTGTGGTTCAAAGGTGAAGAGTCGGGCCATGTGCAAACCGTGCACGATATTCGCCTGGACTGCGACAACGATGTGGTGTTGCTGCGTGTGACACAGCTGGGTCACACGCCTGGCATAGCCTGCCATACTGGGCGTCACAGTTGCTTTTTTCAACGCTTGGAAGGCGACGACTGGCAAGCCTGCGAGCCTGTGCTCAAAGACCCCGAATCGATTTACAAATGACCGCCATGAGTTCGACCGACGTCAACAATTTAGACACTTTGCATCGCCTTGCTGCGGTGATTGAAAGTCGCAAACCCGCCAACGGGGGCGACCCTGAGAAGAGCTACGTCTCACGTTTGCTGCACAAAGGACCAGATGCTTTTTTGAAAAAAATTGGCGAAGAAGCCACAGAGACCGTGATGGCTGCCAAAGATGTGGACCATGGCGGAGACCCCGCCAAACTGGTGTACGAAGTGGCTGATTTGTGGTTTCACAGCATGATTGCGTTGGCGCACTATGGCTTGACGCCTGCCGATGTGGTGAATGAATTGGCACGTCGTGAAGGGCTGAGCGGGCTTGAAGAGAAGGCTCTGCGCAAAGCGCAGGATAGAGAGCAGCGCGGGGAATAAATCCGCTGGAATATGAATTTTTAAAGTTGACACCATGACAGATTTCAACTGCATCTTTTGCAAAATCATTGCCGGGCATATTCCTTCACGCAAAGTCTATGAGGACGATGAATTGTTTGCCTTTCATGACATCAATCCCTGGGCGCCCGTTCACTTTTTAGTGATACCCAAGCTTCATATTCCTTCGATGGCGCAGGTAGGCCCTGAGCATGAAGGGCTTTTAGGGCGCATGATGACCTTGGTTCCTAAGTTGGCTTTGCAAGAAGGTGCTCGCCCGTATCCAGAGGGTGGTTTTCGCCTTTTGACCAACACAGGGGTTGAAGGTGGTCAAGAAGTTCACCATATGCATTGGCATGTCATGGGCGGACCGCGCCCTTGGCTGCGCGGCTGATTAGAATTCCCTGTATTCAAGGAGAAACTCATGGGTTCGTTTTCAATTTGGCATTGGCTGATCGTTCTGTTGATCGTCATCATGGTGTTTGGCACCAAAAAGCTCAAAAATTTGGGTGGTGATTTGGGCGGAGCTGTGAAAGGCTTCAAAGATGGCATGAAAGACGGCGGCACGACGCCTGATGACAAGCCCGCGCCTCCTGCACCAGCTGCAGCTGTTGCCGCGGACAAAAATACCATTGACGTTGAAGTCAAGAACAAGTCTTAAATGCGCTTGATCGTCTGCTTTGTTTGATCTTGATTTTTCCAAAATTGCGGTGGTGAGTGCGGTAGCGCTCGTCGTCATTGGGCCAGAGCGCCTGCCCGGTGTCGCCCGTACGGTAGGGACTTTGATAGGCAAAGCAAGGCGCTACGTCTCGGATGTCAAAGCCGAGGTGAATCGCACCATGGAGCTCGATGAGCTCAAGAAAATGAAAGACACGGTGGAGAGTGCTGCCCGTGATGTGGAGCATTCAGTTCAGACTGCGACTCACGAGTTTGAAAAAGACTGGGCTGAAACAACGGCAGGTTTGACGGGTAACGAATACACCCCATTAGAAACACCGCCCCTGAGCTATCAACATCCTGGAAAAAAGTGGCGCCTCAAACGCGGGAGCGTGCCGCATTGGTACAAAGCCCGCCAAGGTGTCCGTACCAAGGCCCTTTCAAGTGCAGCCCGTGTGGCCCGCTTTCGTCCCGCTGTGAGGCCTGATGTCTGATACCCCTTCCCAAGACGAATTGGCTGGCACCGAGCAGCCGTTTGTTCAGCACCTGATTGAGCTGCGTGACCGATTGGTCAAGTCAACCATAGCGGTAGCGATCGCCGCTGCGGTCCTTTCTATTTTCCCCGGGCCTGCAGAGTTGTACGATTTATTGGCTGCCCCGCTGGTCGCCCAGTTACCCACAGGTGCGACCTTGATTGCAACCTCGGTGATTTCCCCGTTTTTGGTGCCGCTCAAGATCTTGCTCATGGCCGCTTTTTTACTGGCTTTGCCTGTGGTGCTGTATCAGGTGTGGGCCTTTGTGGCGCCGGGTTTGTATTCGCACGAAAAAAAGCTGGTGTTTCCCCTGGTGGTTTCAAGTACCTTGCTGTTCATGATTGGGGTTGCCTTTTGTTACTTCTTTGTGTTTGGCCAGGTCTTTAAGTTCATTCAAAGCTTTGCACCCAAGAGCATCACAGCGGCACCTGACATTGAAGCCTATTTGAGTTTTGTCTTGACAATGTTCGTCGCCTTTGGTTTGGCGTTTGAGGTGCCCATTGTGGTGATCGTGTTGGCGCGTATGAATGTGGTGAGCATTGAAAAACTCAAAGGCTTTCGCTCTTACTTCATCGTTCTGGCTTTCATCATTGCCGCCATCGTGACGCCGCCAGATGTGGTGTCGCAGTTGGCTCTGGCGATTCCGATGTGTATCTTGTACGAAATTGGCATCTGGGCCGCCCAGTTGTTCATGAAACATACCAAAGCGCCCGACGCTGAATGAGCGCGTCCTAAAGCCCCATGAAACGTCATTGGTTGCTTTTCTCTCAGATGGTCACGGTGGCCGTGGCCATCTGGTTTGTTGTCGCCACACTCAAGCCGGAATGGTTGAACCGTGCATCCCGTATCGCGGGTGTGAGTTTGCAAGAGGCTGCGCCTCTTGCGCCTGGCGCCGTGATGCCTGGCAGTTTGAGTCCTGCAGCCAAGCGCGCAGCACCTGCGGTGGTGAGCATTGCCACGACGCAAGCCGCAGCCAAAAACCCTCAATCCAATGATCCGTGGTTTCGGTTTTTTTACGGTGATCGAGAGGATGACACCCCGCAGGCAGGCTTGGGCAGTGGTGTGATCGTCAGCCCTGAGGGCTATATCTTGACCAACAACCATGTGATTGAAGGTGCCGATGAGATTGAAGTCACCTTGAGTGACAGTCGTCGCGCACGCGCCACCGTGATTGGTACTGATCCAGAAACAGATTTGGCGATTCTGCGGATCCGGCTCGATCGCTTGCCGGTGATCACACTCGGTAATTCAGACACCGCACAGGTGGGTGACAAAGTGTTGGCGATTGGCAATCCGTTTGGTGTAGGCCAAACGGTGACCAGCGGCATTGTGTCGGCTTTGGGGCGCAACCAATTGGGGATCAATACATTTGAAAACTTCATCCAAACCGATGCCGCGATCAATCCGGGCAACTCGGGTGGTGCTTTGGTGGATGTGAATGGCAGTCTGCTGGGAATCAATACTGCTATTTATTCGCGTTCGGGCGGCAATATGGGCATTGGTTTTGCGATTCCTGTTTCAACTGCGCGCCAAGTCTTAGAGGGCATCGTGCGCGATGGACAAGTCACGCGCGGATGGGTGGGCGTCGAGCCCAATGAACTCACCCCAGAGTTGGCAGAGACATTCGGTTTGAAAGACGTTGAGGGTGTGATCATCACCGGCGTGCTCCAAAACGCGCCAGCGGCCAAAGCCGGTTTGCGTCCCGGTGATGTGTTGGTGCGTGTGGCGGATGAGCCGGTACGTCATGTGGGCGAGCTGTTGACACGCATTGCAGCCTTGCCTCCTGGGGTGCCGGTCAAGTTGGATGTCATGCGTCGCAATCAGGCCTTGACGTTAGATGTCACGCCTGCGCAGCGCCCCAAAACCAAGGCGGTACCGCGATGACTGTGTCTGTGGCCGTGTCTCGCGGTTTGTTGGTCGATGCATGCAACACTTTGTTGCAGCCCTCACGCTTCAAAGACTATGGGCCCAATGGCTTGCAGGTCGAGGGCAAAGATCAGATCCTGCACCTGGTCTCGGGCGTAACAGCCAGCCGTGCTTTGATTGAAGCGGCGATTGAAGCCAAGGCCGATGCTATTTTTGTCCATCATGGTTTATTTTGGCGCGGACAAGATGGCGTTGTCACGGGATGGATGAAGCAGCGATTGTCTTTGTTGCTGGCCCATGACATCAATTTGTTGGCTTATCACTTGCCTTTGGATGCGCACCCTGAGTTTGGCAATAACGCGCAACTCGGCCAGCGACTTGGGTTGACCGTGCAAGGCACGTTTGGTGATCAAGATTTGGGGTTATGGGGAGAGCTGCCCCAAGGTCAAGCTTTCGCTTCGGTTGAAGTTTTGGCCCACAGCTTGGCTCAAGTGTTAGAGCGCCATCCTTTGGTAGTTCCCGGGCATGGGCGCCCGATTCGACGCATCGCTTGGTGCACAGGCGGTGCCCAAGGTTTTTTTCAGGCGGCCATTGCTGCTGGCGTTGATGCCTTCATCACGGGGGAGATTTCTGAGCCTCAAGCGCATTTGGCGCGTGAGACCGGCGTGGCTTTTTTTGCCTGCGGTCACCATGCCACCGAGCGTTACGGTGCGCCAGCGGTGGCCGCTCATGTGGCAGCGCAGTTGGGAGTGACGCACCAGTTCATTGACATCGACAACCCTGCCTGACCATGGCGCATGTTTTCAAGCCTATTGCTATCACGTTAGGTGATGCTGCTGGTATCGGTCCCGAGATCATTGCTATGGCGTTTCGTGATGCGCCCGACAAAGTCCAAGGCTGTGTAGTCGTGGGTGATGTGGCTGTGATGCAGCGCGCTGCGGATGTGCTGGCTACATCCAAGCACGGTGCGCAACACATCAGATTGTTGGCGCTTTCACATCTGTCTGACTTGCCACAAGCGTTGCCTCACCTGACTTTGCCTGTGTTGCAGGTCGGCACGCCTTTGGACGCGGGGCAACTGCCCGCTTGGGGCGTCATCAGTGGAGCGGCTGGCCAGCTGGCTGCCGACGCGGTCGTGTGGGCTGCACAAGCCGCTTTGCGGGGTGAGGTGGCTGCTTTGGTGACGGCTCCTTTGCACAAAGAGGCTTTGTTTGCCTCAGGAGGGCAGTTTCCTGGGCACACTGAAATGCTTCAGGCCTGCGCTGCAGCCTATGCGGGTGTATCCGTGAAGGAAATGCCTGTGCGCATGATGCTGGCCAACCGAGAATTGCGAACGGTGCTGGTGAGCATTCATGTGCCGCTGAGGCAGGCCATTGAGGCGGTAACAGTTGAAAATATTTTGCAAACGCTGCGAATCACCCATGCGGCCGAATTGGCAGCCACGGGGCGGGCACCTCACATGGCGGTTGCAGGTTTGAACCCCCATGCAGGCGAAGGCGGTCTCTTGGGGCGAGAAGAACTCGACACCATCGTGCCCGCCCTCCAGCAAGCCCGCGCCGAAGGTTTGAATGTAAGTGGGCCGATCGCGCCAGATACGGTTTTTATGCGGGCTCGTGCCAAGGACGGCCAACCGGGTGAGTTTGATGTGGTGATTGCCATGTACCACGACCAAGGTCTGATTCCTGTGAAATATCTGGGGGTAGAGCAGGGGGTCAATGTCACCTTGGGTTTACCCTTAATTCGGACCAGCCCTGACCACGGCACTGCGTTTGATTTGGCGGGCAAAGGCCGTGCAAACCCTGCGAGCTTGTTAGAGGCCTTGGCGATGGCTCGCCGCTTGTCAGCAGGTGGGGCACACTGACCTGCCTTTTTGGCTGGGTTGCAGAGCGGTCAGCTACAATAGCGGGTTAACCCAACCAGTGACAATTGTTTGAGGAATTTCATGAGTGACACCCCAGTAGACACCAGTAAACGCACGTGGCTGATTGCATCCACTTGCGCGGGTGCAGTTGGCGGGGCAGCGGTGGCTGTTCCGTTTATCAGCACGTTTCAACCGTCAGAAAAGGCCAAGGCTGCTGGTGCTGCCGTAGAGGTCGATATTTCAGCACTCAAGCCCGGTGAAAAAATGACGGTCGAGTGGCGTGGCAAACCGGTTTGGATTGTCAAACGGACCCCTGAGCAGTTGGAAAGCCTCAGCAAAACAGAATCTCAGTTGGCTGATCCCAAATCAGAGCGCAAGCCTGCGGAATTCACCCCTGAGTACGCCCGTAATCAAGCACGCTCTATCAAGCCCGAAATTTTTGTGGGAGTTGGTATTTGCACGCACTTGGGATGCTCGCCGTCGGACAAATTCGCATTGGGTGCGCAACCTTCTTTGCCTGATGATTGGCAAGGAGGTTTCTTGTGCCCCTGCCATGGCTCGACTTTTGACATGGCCGGTCGCGTGTTCAAAAACAAACCCGCACCTGACAACCTCGAAGTCCCGCCACACATGTACCTGTCCGACACCAAGTTGTTGATCGGTGAAGACAAGAAAGCCTGATAGGACACACCATGGCTGAATTCAAAGAAATCTCTCCTAACGCCAGCGCTGGCGAAAAATTACTCAACTGGGTGGACAACCGCTTCCCGGCGTCCAAGCTTTACAAAGAGCACCTCTCTGAGTACTACGCACCGAAGAACTTCAACTTCTGGTACTTCTTTGGTTCATTGGCGCTGTTGGTGCTGGTGATCCAGATCGTGACTGGAATTTTCTTGGTCATGCACTACAAGCCAGACGCCAGTTTGGCTTTTGCCTCGGTCGAATACATCATGCGTGATGTGCCTTGGGGCTGGTTAATTCGCTATATGCACTCCACGGGTGCTTCGGCGTTCTTCATCGTGGTCTACATGCACATGTTCCGTGGCCTGATTTACGGTTCTTACCGCAAGCCCCGTGAGTTGGTGTGGGTGTTTGGCTGTGCGATCTTTTTGTGCCTGATGGCTGAAGCGTTCATGGGTTACTTGCTGCCATGGGGCCAAATGTCCTACTGGGGCGCCCAAGTGATTGTGAACTTGTTTGCTGCTGTGCCTTTTGTGGGCCCAGACCTTGCATTGCTGATTCGCGGTGACTATGTGGTGAGCGATGCCACTTTGAACCGTTTCTTCAGCTTCCATGTGATTGCTGTGCCCCTGGTTCTTCTGGGCCTTGTGGTCGCTCACATCATTGCACTGCACGAAGTTGGTTCAAACAATCCCGATGGTGTAGAAATCAAAGGCCCGAATGCACCCAAAGATGCCCACGGTCATCCACTGGACGGCATCCCCTTCCATCCCTATTACACGGTGCATGACATCTTGGGTGTGAGCGGTTTCTTGTTGGTGTTCAGCGCGATCATCTTCTTCGCGCCTGAATTCGGTGGTTACTTCCTCGAATACAACAACTTCATCCCTGCTGATCCGTTGAAGACCCCGCTGCACATTGCGCCTGTTTGGTACTTCACACCTTTCTATTCCATGCTGCGTGCCATCACCAGCGAAATGATGTACGCCTTGATTGCGTGCGTTTTGGCTGGCGCTTTCTTGGGGGTGACTCGTACCAAGCTGTCGGGCTTTTTTAAAGCAGTGGTGCTAGGTGGTGCATTAGCTCTGGTGTTGATGATGTTGTCTATCGACGCCAAGTTCTGGGGCGTGGTGGTCATGGGTGGCGCTGTTGTCATCTTGTTCTTCCTGCCATGGTTGGATAACTGTGGTGTCAAGTCGATCCGTTACCGCCCTGATTGGCACAAATACCTCTACGGCATCTTTGTGGTCAACTTTGTGGTGCTGGCTTACTTGGGTGTGCAACCTCCGTCACCTATTGGCGAACGTGTGTCCCAAGTGGGTACCCTGTTCTACTTCGGTTTCTTCTTCTTGATGCCATGGTGGAGTCGCTTGGGCCAGACCAAACCGGTTCCTGACCGCGTGACCTTTGCCCCTCACTGAGATTCACGGAGCACATTCACCATGAAAAAAATTATTCTCAGCTTGGCTCTGGTTCTCGGCGTGGTTGCCGGTGCGCAGGCTTCTGGTGGCGATACCATCGCTTGGGACAAAGCACCCAATAAGACCAATGATTTGGCAGCCTTGCAAAACGGTGCCAAGTTGTTTGTTAACCATTGCTTGAACTGCCATTCAGCAGCGTTCATGCGCTACAACCGCTTGACAGACATTGGCCTGACCGAGCAACAAATCAAAGACAACCTGTTGTTCACCACAGAAAAAGTTGGTGAAACCATGAAGGCCAACATTGATCCAAAGCAAGCCAAAGAGTGGTTTGGTGGGAACCCTCCTGACTTGACGGTGATTGCTCGCTCACGCGCAGGCAGTGGCGGTTCGGGTGCGGACTACCTCTACACCTACATGCGTACTTTCTACCGTGATGAAACCAAAGCCACAGGGTGGAACAACTTGGTGTTCCCCAATGTGGGTATGCCCCATGTCCTGTGGGAAATGCAAGGCGTGCGTCGCCCTATCTACGAAGAGCGTGAAGAACACGGCCATGCTGTGCAAGTTTTCAAGGGTTGGGAACAAGTCACGCCTGGCACCATGACACCTTTGCAATATGACGAAGCCATGGGTGACTTGGTGGGTTATTTGCAATGGATGGCCGAGCCTGCTCAAAACACCCGTGTTCGCATTGGTGTTTGGGTGCTGCTGTTTTTGCTTGGATTCATGGTCATTGCTTGGCGCTTGAATGCTTCCTTTTGGAAAGATATCAAGTAATCCAACGACGATGACTGGCTTAGTGCCAGTCATCACCTCACGGAGTGACAGGTTTGCTTGTCACTCTTTTTGATTTTTAGGAGCTCCCCATCATGATGGTGCTTTATTCGGGAACCACGTGTCCCTTTTCTCATCGTTGCAGGTTCGTCTTGTTTGAAAAAGGCATGGACTTTGAAATCCGTGATGTAGATCTCTACAACAAACCCGAAGACATCAATGTGATGAATCCCTACGGGCAGGTGCCTATCTTGGTTGAGCGTGATCTCATCTTGTATGAATCCAACATCATCAATGAATACATCGATGAACGCTTTCCGCATCCCCAGTTGATGCCCGGCGACCCGGTGGATCGCGCACGCGTGCGTCTATTTTTGTTGAACTTCGAGAAAGAATTGTTCACCCATGTCACGACCTTGGAGTCTCGTGTGGCCAAGGCCAATGACAAGGCCCTGGAAAAAGCGCGTTCGCATATCCGTGACCGTTTGACCCAATTGGCACCTGTGTTCTTAAAAAACAAGTTCATGTTAGGCGATAACTTTTCCATGCTTGATGTGGCCATTGCGCCGTTGCTGTGGCGTTTGGATCACTATGGCATCGAATTGTCTAAGAATGCTGCGCCATTGCTGAAATATGCTGAACGAATCTTCTCGCGCCCTGCTTATATTGAGGCATTGACCCCGTCTGAAAAAGTAATGCGCAAGTAACTGTCATGTTGAACACGCCCGACGCCTCTTCGACGCGCCCCTATCTGCTGCGTGCTTTGCATGAGTGGTGCACTGACAATGGCTACACGCCTTATGTCGCCGTGTTGGTTGACGAGACGGTGCAAGTTCCCATGGAGTATGTGAAGAACGGCGAGATTGTGTTGAACGTCAGTTATGACGCTACCAGCAGCATGACCTTGGGCAATGAGTACATTGAATTTAAGGCCCGTTTTGCTGGTGTTGCACGTGAAATCATCGTGCCTGTGAGCCGCGTGTTAGCCATTTATGCACGTGAAAATGGCCAAGGAATGGCGTTTCCCATGCCCGTGCGACAGGCTATGGATGGACAGGGCAGCGGGGCCTCGTCGTTGCGTCTCGGGGCCTTGACCGCTGTGGAATCAACGGCTACTTCTGATCATGCAGCTGCTGAGACTCAGCCACCCGTCCCTCCGACTGGGCGTCCCACTTTGACCCGTGTGAAATAAATTCATCTCTAGCACGCTAAAATAAATCACATGCCGATTTAGCTCAGTTGGTAGAGCACCCGCCTTGTAAGCGGTAGGTCATCAGTTCGAATCCGATAATCGGCACCACCTTAAAGCCCGTTGTACTCTGTGCAGCGGGCTTTTTCATATTCAGGCCGGTGATTTAACTTTCACCCGGATGGTGTTGACATTCCAACCTTTGGTTCGCAAGTGTGCGCAAAGGGCTGGCAGCGTTTGGCGAAGCTTCGCAGCAATAGAGCTGTTGGGTACTAGAAGGCACCAAGCATCACCCTCAACCGAGCCCGACTGCACCATGTTGCGTAAAGATACTGGCAGCAAGGGGCGAATCGCGCGCAATCTATTTTGATGGTCACGTGCGATGGCAGAGAGTTGGGCTAAGTCTGGGGCTGTATTGACCACTTGTTCTAAGGTTTGCGCTTTCCCTCGCAAGTTAGTGCGACTTTTTGGTACGGCGTTGTAACCTAAAGCGCGATAAGCCACGAGGGTGTCAGGATGAGGGGGTTCTCTGGTCGCCATAACTTCATTATGAGTGCTGCGCACGGTTAAAATTCTGCGCTTCTATCCTGCCTTTCACAAAGGAACAAGCGACTCTCTTTCTCGGATGTAAGAGAGATCGCCTCAGCGCTCGCATGGCATTCAATTTCCTTACACAAATTTTCGGTAGTCGCAATGAACGCATGCTCAAGCAGTACCGTAAGACCGTCGCGCAGATCAATGCATTAGAGGCTGGCTTGGAGCAACTCAGCGATGATGCTTTGAAAGCAAAAACCAACGAATTCAAGCAGCGCTCTAGCCAAGGTGAGACTTTGGAGTTGCTGTTGCCTGAGGCCTATGCTGTGGTGCGTGAAGCGTCAAAACGTGTCATGAAAATGCGCCATTTCGATGTGCAACTTGTGGGTGGCATTGCCCTGCATCAAGGCAAGATTTCGGAGATGCGCACTGGCGAGGGTAAAACTCTCACGGCAACTTTGCCTGTTTACTTGAACGCTCTGACAGGTCAAGGTGTTCATGTGGTCACAGTGAACGATTACTTGGCCAACCGCGATGCCCAATGGATGGCGCGCTTGTACAACTTCCTTGGCCTGTCGGTGGGCATCAATCTGCCCAATATGCCGCGTGAAGAAAAACAAGCAGCGTACCGAGCCGATATCACCTATGGCACCAACAACGAGTTCGGATTTGACTATTTGCGCGACAACATGGTCTACGAACCGGCTGACCGGGTCCAACGAGCCTTGAATTTCGCTATCGTGGATGAGGTGGACTCTATCTTGATCGATGAGGCCCGTACACCATTGATCATCAGCGGACAAGCCGAAGACCATACAGAGTTATATGTAGCGATCAATCAAGTGGTGCCAATGCTGACGCGCCAAATTGGCGAAGAGGACCCACGCACGGGAGAGGGCATCATCACACCGGGTGACTTCACGGTGGATGAAAAATCGCACCAAGTGTTCATGACCGAGCAAGGCCATGAAAATGCAGAACGTATTTTGGCAAGTCGAGGCTTGTTGCCCGAGGGTGCATCGTTGTATGACCCGACCAACATCAGCCTCATGCACCATTTGTATGCTGCTTTGCGTGCTAACCATCTCTACCACCGTGATCAGCACTATGTGAACCAAGGTGGCGAGATCGTCATTGTCGATGAGTTCACGGGTCGCTTGATGTCAGGCCGTCGTTGGAGCGATGGTTTACACCAAGCAGTAGAGGCCAAAGAGGGCGTGCAGATCCAAGCTGAAAACCAAACCTTGGCATCGATCACTTTCCAAAACTATTTCAGACTCTATCAAAAACTAGCTGGTATGACGGGCACGGCAGACACAGAAGCCTATGAGTTTCAAGAAATTTATGGCCTTGAAACCTTGGTGGTGCCACCGAATCGAATCAGTCGTCGCGATGACCAGCTTGATCGCGTCTACAAGACCACCAATGAGAAATACAAAGCCGCCATTGACGACATCCGTGAATGCTACGACCGCGGTCAACCTGTGCTGGTCGGTACAACGTCGATCGAAAACTCTGAGTTGATTGCGGGTATGTTGGAGCAGGCCAAGTTGCCTCACCAAGTGCTCAATGCCAAACAGCATGCACGTGAGGCAGACATCGTGGCACAAGCTGGCAGGGCCAGAATGATCACCATAGCCACCAACATGGCAGGTCGCGGGACCGACATTGTGTTGGGCGGTAATGTGGAGAAACTGATTGCTGAGGTGGAGGCGGATGTCAGTCTTGACGTCACAACCAAGCAGCAAAAAATAGACGCTTTGCGTGTCCAATGGACCAAAGACCATGAGATGGTGAAGTCGCTGGGTGGTCTGCGCATCATCGCCACAGAACGCCATGAGTCACGCCGAATTGACAACCAACTTCGCGGCCGTTCAGGTCGACAAGGTGACCCAGGCTCATCGCGCTTTTACCTGAGCTTGGACGACGCTTTGATGCGTATCTTTGCGGGTGAACGCGTCAAGTCCATCATGGACCGCTTGAAGATGCCCGAGGGCGAAGCCATTGAAGCGGGTATCGTCACACGCAGCATTGAGAGCGCCCAGCGCAAAGTCGAAGCACGCAACTTTGACATTCGCAAGCAGTTGCTCGAGTACGACGATGTGTCCAACGATCAGCGTCGCGTGATCTACCAGCAGCGCAATGACATCTTGGATGCGACTGACTTGACAGCTCAAATTGCTGGCTTGCGTGAAGGTTGCTTTTCTGATTTGGTCCGTCAATACGTGCCCCACGAGTCAGTCGAAGAGCAGTGGGACATTGCCGCATTGCAGAGAGTCTTGGCGCAAGAGTGGCAAATTGAATTGCCTCTGGTGCAAGAGATTGAAAAAGCTGCGGCTATCACGGACGAAGACATTTTGGAACAAGTGATTGCGGCCGCCCACGCCACTTTTCAAGCGAAGCTAGCCCGTGTAGGCCTGGATCAATTCACGCCCTTTATGCGCGTTGTGCTGTTGCAAAACATCGACAGCCATTGGCGAGAACACTTAGCTGCATTAGATTATTTGCGTCAAGGCATCCATTTGCGTGGTTATGCCCAAAAGCAGCCCAAGCAAGAGTACAAGCGGGAAGCGTTTGAGTTGTTTGGTCAGTTGTTGGATGCTGTCAAAAATGAAGTCACCCGCGTGCTCATGACCGTTAAGATCGAATCGGCCGAGCAAATTGAGCAAGCAGCCAGTGAACTCGAAGACCGTGCTGAGAGTCTGCATAACGTCACTTACACGGCACCCAATGAATCGGGTGTTGCCGAAACCACGGCAGATACGCAGACTATTGCCGCACAAGTCCCTGCGGTGGGGCGCAACGAATCTTGTCCTTGTGGAAGCGGCAAGAAATACAAACACTGTCACGGACGTCTGGCCTAAGGGGTTTTATGGCTGTTCATTTATCTTCCCCACAGGTCGAACAACTTCACTCCATCGCAGGGGTGCGCATTGGCGTCACACAAGCCGGCATTCGCAAGGCCGATCGCAAAGACTTGACCGTGGTCTTGATCGACGAAGGCGCTTCGGTCAGTGGCGTATTCACTCAGAACCGTTTTTGTGCAGCGCCGGTGCAAGTGTGTCGTGAGCACTTGGCTTCAGGTCAGGGTATTCGCGCTATGCTCATCAACACCGGCAATGCCAACGCAGGCACAGGGGAACCCGGGTTGATGCGTGCACGTAACACTTGCGTAGCGCTAGCCAAGGCGCTTGACATTGCGCAAGAGCAGGTGTTGCCGTTTTCGACCGGTGTGATCATGGAGCCACTGCCGCACGACCGCATCATTGCGGGTTTGCCTGCAGCCATTGCGGCCGCAGGTCACGCCTCCAGTGCTCAGCAGTGGGTAGACGCTGCTGAGGGCATCATGACCACCGACACTGTGCCCAAAGCAGCCAGCACCCAGTTGCAATTGGCAGGCAAGACCGTCAGCATCACCGGCATCAGCAAGGGCGCTGGCATGATTCGCCCCAACATGGCCACCATGTTGGGCTTTTTGGCGACGGACGCATGCGTTGCCCCCGAGCTGATGAAAGAGTTGTCCTTGGCTTTGGCGGAAGGCTCGTTCAACCGCGTGACGGTGGACGGCGACACCTCGACCAATGATTCGTTTGTGGTGATTGCCACCAACAAGTCGCTCCATGCGCCGATCACCAGTCTGCAAAGCCCAGAAGGCCAGGCCTTGTTCCAGGCCATGTTGCTGGTGGCACGTCAACTTGCACAAGCTATCGTTCGCGATGGCGAAGGCGCAACCAAATTCATTACCGTTCAAGTCGAAGGTGGCCGTGATGGCGCTGAATGCCGCCAGGTGGCCTATGCGATCGCACACTCCCCTTTGGTGAAAACGGCTTTCTACGCCAGCGACCCGAATTTGGGGCGCATTTTGGCGGCTGTCGGTTATGCCGGTGTTGCCGATCTCGACCAGACAGGCATTGACTTGTATTTGGACGATGTGCACGTAGCCATCCAAGGTGGCCGTCATCCAAGCTACCGCGAAGAAGACGGTCAACGCGTGATGCAACAAACCGAAATCACCGTGCGTGTGGTGCTCGGTCGTGGCAATGCCACCGACACCGTTTGGACGTGTGACCTGAGCCACGAGTACGTGACCATCAATGCCGATTACCGAAGCTGAAATGAACGATTTGTCGAACCACCCACTTGAACGTTTGGTGCAACGCGCCGAAGCCCTGATGGCGCGCATTGAGTCCGTACTGCCTCAACCTTTGACTGCGCCTGATTGGTCGGCCAGCGTGGCATATCGCTACCGCAAGCGCAGAAGCGGTCATGGAACCTTAGAGCCTGTTCGGCATGTCGCCTCTTTAGGCTTGAAAGACCTTCAAGAAATTGATGGTCAAAAAGAAAAAATCCAACGCAATACCGAGCAATTTGTGAATGGTTTGCCGGCGAACAACGTGCTCTTGACGGGTGCACGTGGAACAGGCAAGTCATCGCTGATCAAAGCCTGTTTGAACGAGTATGCGCCGCGTGGCTTGCGATTGATTGAGGTGGACAAGGATGACTTGACGGACTTGCCTGACATCATTGATGTGGTGTCGACACGACCAGAGAAGTTCATGATTTTTTGTGATGATCTGAGTTTTGAAGATGGCGAACCAGGCTACAAAGCCCTCAAATCCATCTTGGACGGCTCGGTAGCTGCAGCAACGCCCAATGTGCTGATTTATGCGACCAGCAATCGCCGCCATTTGTTACCCGAATACATGAAAGAGAACCTTACCTACACCCATACCGAGGATGGTGAGGTGCACCCGGGCGAAGGTGTGGAAGAAAAAATTTCCCTGTCCGAGCGCTTTGGCTTGTGGGTCAGCTTTTATCCATTCAGCCAAGACGAATACTTGACCATCGTGGCGCAGTGGCTGTCTTCTTTTGGTGTGCCTTCTGCGCAAGTAGAAAGCGCCAGACCAGAAGCTCTGGTGTGGGCTTTGGAGCGTGGTTCACGCAGTGGGCGCGTGGCTTACCAGTTTGCCCGTGACTACGCGGGCAAGCATGCTCAAGCTTGACGCGACACCGTGACATCTGCGCATGTGCGTGTGGTCGATGCAGACCAACCCCGTTCTAAAGATCGTGGCTTGGTCCAAGTTGCGGTGGGGGTATTGATTCGTGACGACCATGCGTTCTTGATGACCACCCGTCCGCTCGGTAAGGCCTATGCTGGTTATTGGGAGTTTCCGGGTGGCAAGCTTGAAGCGGGTGAAACGGTGGCCGAGGCTTTGCGCCGTGAGCTGCAAGAGGAAATCGGCATCACCATCACCGACTGCCAGCCATGGCAGACCGAAGTGATTGACTACCCGCATGCCTTGGTGCAGCTGAATTTTTGCAAAGTCACCCAGTGGACGGGGGAGCTTCAAATGCGCGAAGCCCAGAGCTTTGCTTGGCAGCAATTGCCCTTGGCAGTGGAGCCTGTGTTGCCGGGCACGGTGCCGGTGCTGGCGTGGTTTGCGCAAGAGCGCCAGTTTGTGGGAGCCACCCACAAGGCATGATCGAGAAGGGTTAACTCACCCAGCGCTTACTGGAGGGGTGTGTTTTCGAAATCCGCATCGTCTTGTGGCGTTTGATCGGGCAAGCGGTGCTCTTCGTTGGCCCAGGCGCCCAGATCAATGTTTCGGCAACGTTCGCCACAAAAAGGACGGTAGACGTTGGCCGTTTCGTAGCGGCTAGGACCACCACATTGGGGACATTGGACGATACGCACTTGGCTGTGCATGGATCAAACGCACAGAGCCATTTCAAACGGCACATCGTCGGTGTTGGTTTGCAAACGACCATCACCATCTTGGCGCATCATGCGCACCCAAATCATCAGTCTGTTGCCACTGATTTCAGGAATCAAACCCAGTGCGGGGTCAATGGCCACACGCATGAGTTGAAACTTACCTTGTGCCAGTGACTGTTGAAATTGTCCGCCAATAGCCATCATTTTTTGGGTGTTGCCAGTGTCGCGCATCAAAGTCAGCAACAGCTTGACCGATGCACTCATCGGTTGAAAGCCTTCTGCCCAACGAACGATATCTGTACGCCGCAGGTCAGCGCTTTGCTGCTGCCACGCATGGTAGGCAGGCAAGTCAAAGCAGCAAGTGCCCCCGGGAATTGCCAAGCGATTGTGCAAGGAGGCTAACCACTCGTTGTCCGTGACGCTCTGACCAATCTTTCCGACTGCGCTGTTCATGGCATCAAAACATCGGTCAAGCTGCTGAAGCAATTGATCGAGCGCCTCTTCTGACACAGAAGGATTGCCACGTAGGCCATTGAACATTTGTTTGTGACGCTCCAAGTCTTTCAGGATGTCTGATTTGAGGTCGGTTCGCCCACCGGCTTCTACCAATTCAAATAGTGTCACAAGCGCAAAGTGGTTGTCCACTGGACGGTCACGCGTGGTCAGTTCATCAAAACGCTGAAACAAGTGTTCCAAACGCAAATAGGTGCGTACGCGTTCGTTGAAGGGATGTTCGTACAGAATCACGCAGTAAAACGAATAGAAGGGGACCGTTTAAGACAGCCGCCATCATACCCGCTGAAAGCGGGGCTTTTAATGCAAGAAGTGGGCGTTAAATTGGCAGATCTGCAAGCTTGGCTCGTAGCGCGTTGAGGTCGAGCCCTTGGTTAAAGATCACCCAGTCTGCGGCTGCCAAACGTTGCGCTCGTGTGGCTTGCACCTGAATGACGGATTGCACTGTATCGGCAGTCCAATCATTTCGATCGCGGACGCGTTGAATTTGTGTCTCGATGGAGCAATCAACGACCAAGATTCGGTCAACTCTGGTGCGCCAATGGCTTGATTCCACCAGGAGCGGTACATCAAACACCACCGTTTGATGGCCATTGCGTGCTGCATCAAGAGCTTGGCGTTGTGTTTCTTGGGCCACCAACGGGTGAACGATGGATTCAAGTGCTTTCTTGGCGTTTGAATCTTTGAATACCAGCACTCGCATTGCATCGCGGTTCAAAGCCCCATCGGGCCCAATAAACTCAGCGCCAAACTGTTGAGCAATAGTGGCGATCGCTGCGCCATTGGGGGCGGTGACTTGGCGTGCGATAGCGTCTGAATCCACCAAGGCTGCGCCACGTTGGACCAACATCTGCGCCACTGTGCTTTTTCCGCTTCCGATACCACCGGTCAGTCCAAGGCGCAATGGAGGATGGGTGCATTTGGTGGTTGGCATATGAGGTATTAAGTTTAAGCAAACTTAGCCAAAAAATCCGCGCATGACTTGGTCCGTGCCTAAGTAGGCAATGAGGCATCCAGAGGCAGCAAGAAAAGGACCGAACGGCATATACCCCTCACTTTGTAATCTCCCCTTTTTTCTAAGCACTAAGCCAAATATCACGCCTGCGGTACTTGCCAAAAGGACCAAGGGAATCAGGGCTATTGGGCCTAGCCAAGCGCCCAGCGCGGCCAGCAGCTTGAAGTCGCCAGCGCCCATGCCTTCTTTGTGTGTCACACGTTCAAAGATATAGGCCACAGACCAAAGGGAAACATACCCCGCGACGCTGCCAAAGACCGACTGCTCCACTGGAAGCTCGACCCATTGCAACGCGCTGGCGCTCAGCCCTGCCCATAGCAATGTTTGGGTTAAAGCATCGGGCAGTAAAGTGGTTTTCCAATCAATCACAGACAAGGCCAGCAAACTGGTTGCAAACCAAGCCCAACACATGGCATTGGCACCCACTCCCCAACGCCAAGCGCAGGCCAACCATAGCAAGCCGGTGACAAATTCAGTCGCAGGGTAGTGCCAACCAATGGGATGCGCACAAAAAGCGCAACGCCCCCTTAAGCAGAGATAGCTCAGAATCGGTATGTTGTGCCAGGGGCGCAAAGACACTTGGCATTGGGGGCAATGTGAGGATGGATGAGATAAGTCAAACGTAGAAGAGTGCAAAACTTCTGGGTCGGCCAACACCATCAGCGGCAGACGATGGGTGAGCACGTTGACAAAACTGCCCACCGCCATACCCACGCAAAAGATCAAGAGACCTGAATAAAAGCTGAGTTCATTCATATCACTTGACCCATCTGAAAAATTGGTAAATAAAGAGCAATCACCATGCCGCCAATCAATAGTCCTAAGGTCAGCATGATCAAGGGCTCTGCCAGCGTGGTCAAGCGTGCCACAGTGGCCCCAACTTCATTCTCATAGTGCGCGGCAGATTTCTCCAGCATGCGCTCCAGCATGCCAGACTCTTCCCCGATGGTGCACATCTGGATCAACATCTGAGAAAACAGGTCTCTGTGTTGAGCTAACGCATGGGCCAGGGATTGGCCACGAATCAGTTGACTCTTGAGCACAAGTGTTGCTGCCTCGAAATGTAAATGGCCAGTCACGCCTTTCGTGGCGTCAAGTGCGTCGGTTAAAGGAATGCCAGCAGCAAACAGTGTGGCCAAAGTTCTACTCCAACGCGCCAAGCAAGCATACCGAATGAGACGTCCGACAATGGGCAATTGCAACAAAAGCGCGTGAACGAACCACCTAAACTGACGATGGGAACCCCACCATTTTTTGATCACATAGAGCACAACCGCAATCACTGCTAAAAACTGCCACCCCACCTGTTGCCAACCTCTACTGAGGGCAATCACACCAAGCGTGAGTGCTGGCAACTCCGCGTTGAATGACGCAAAGATGTTTTCAAACGCAGGAACAACGAAAGTTAAGAGAAAAATCATCACCGCCAAGGCTATCACGAGCACTGCTGTGGGATAGACCAAGGCGGACCGAAGCGTGCGACGTAAGTCCTCAGATTCTTCCCTGTGTTTCGCCAGCCGAAGCAGCATAGCGTCGAGCATGCCTGCCAACTCACCGGCGGCAACCAATTGACAGTAGAGAGCATCAAACTCTGGATGGTGGCTTAAAGCCCTATGCAAAGCCATACCGCCTTCAACGCTCAGTCGAATGTCCTTGATCAAGGC
Source organism: Comamonadaceae bacterium (assembly GCA_947451285.1). GTDB lineage: Bacteria > Pseudomonadota > Gammaproteobacteria > Burkholderiales > Burkholderiaceae_C > Limnohabitans. The sequence continues at coordinate 7,541 of CANFYL010000010.1, read as the reverse complement.
TTTCAGTGCTGGACGCCGAACTCCACGAGCGACGATGTCCAGTGCTTGAACCAAAGGAATTCCAGATTCAAGCAAAGTTGCCAACTGGCGGGTTAATCTTGTGATGTCCGTTGAACGAATGCGAGAGCTAAAACGCAATATCTCAGGAAGATGGCGTTGGCGACTGATGTGAATGGGGCGAATGCGTTGCGCTTGCAGTTGACGGATCACCTCTTGTTTGTTGATGGCTGTTGCCTTGCCGCTTAATAGGCGTGCTTCGCGGTCATAGCCACGCCATATAAACACCGATTCACCCATGCTGCGTCAGCGCCATGACTTCGTGGATGGATGTGATGCCATGGACAACCTTGAGCAATCCGGCTTGCCTGAGGTTACGCACCCCTTCCTTGGCAGCTTGAGCCGCTAGCGCATGGACATCGCTGTTGTTAAGAATTAAAGTTTGCAAAGTTGTATTGATAGGCATGACTTGATAAATGCCAACACGGCCTTTGTAGCCTTTGTCACAAGCAGAGCAACCTACCGCTTGAAATAGGGGGCGAGTTTGCAACTCTTGCGACGTCCAAATCGTTTGCGGAATGGCTAATAAAACTTGACGGAGCTCGTGACAATGCTTTTCGTCCATGGGCGTTTTACATTGGTTGCACAAGCGACGAACCAGGCGTTGTGCTGTTACCAAGATCACGCTGGCCGCTAAATTAAACGGTGCGACTCCCATGTGACCCAAACGCATCAAGGTACTGGGCGCATCATTGGTGTGTAGGGTTGATAAAACCAAATGACCTGTTTGTGCCGCTTGTATTGCTATCTCAGCGGTTTCAACATCACGAATCTCGCCAACCATCAACACATCCGGATCTTGACGAAGCAAGGCGCGCAAAGTGGTTGCAAATGTTAGCCCTGCCCGATCATTGATATTGACTTGATTGAGGCCGGCCAACATGATTTCTGAGGGATCCTCAACCGTTGAAATATTGATGTCCGCGCGATTTAGGTTTTCAAGGCAGCTGTAGAGAGACAGGGTTTTCCCAGACCCGGTTGGTCCCGTCAACAACACCATGCCATGGGGACGGTTGATCGCAGCTAGCAAGATGGCTTTGTCATCATCTTCGTATCCCAGATCTTGGAGGTTGAGCCGTGATAGGTTGAAGTTCAAAATTCGAACCACAATTTTTTCACCATGAATGGTGGGCAACGAGCTCACACGTAAGTCAACTGTGTAATTGTCGATGGTGAATTGAAATCGACCATCTTGAGGTAATCGTTTTTCGGCAATATCCATTCGAGCCAACACTTTGAGCCGAGAAATTAATGCATCTCGGAAATCCCTAGGAATAGCATCGGTCGTCTTTAACAACCCATCAATTCGAAAGCGAACCCGAAATGTGCCGTCACCAGACTCAAAGTGAATATCTGTAGCTCCTTGGCTCAGGGCTTTTTTCAAGATTGCGTCCAAGACACTGACGGCAGGCCCTTCAGCGACGTTTTGCATATGTTTGACTGGAATAGTCATATCAAGTTTGAATTAGAAAACTCAGATATTTTGACTAGGCCTGGTGTTGCAAGTGCAAGCCGGCATCACAAAAGCCGTATGCAGATATACCTCTCTCAGATTGAACAAGTTGAAAAGAGGGACCAATACGCTAAGAACGTTGATTTCAAACAGTATTTAAGGCTCTTTGGTCGGGGTGAGAGGATTCGAACCTCCGGCCTCTACGTCCCGAACGTAGCGCTCTACCAGGCTAAGCTACACCCCGAATATGTCTCGAACCCGTGTATTGAAGGATTCCTGCTATTTGATATTTTAACAAAATACACTTTGATGGTTGACGCGTGAGCTAGGGCAGTCCAATACGGCATGAATCACAGAAATGTATTGAATTGAAAATTAAACTATTCTTGTCTTATATGGAATTAATGGCTGGTTAAATATTCCCATTGATTAAATGAACATTAGATATAGAATGATGACTTGTTATTAACTATTTAGGGGATTTTCATGGCACGTACTAGCGTCGCATCTCAATTGGCTGCAATCAAAAAGCAGCGTGAGGCCTTAGAAAAAAAAGAGCAAGCGCTTAAATCACGCTCGCATGACAAAGTATTGGTGAAGATTGTTCAATTGGCAAAAGAGGCTGGTTTAACTGCAGCTGATATAGCGAAAGCTTTTGGCGCTGCAAATCCCAAAGCAACCAAGTCGGGCAAGGCGCCACGTGTTGCCAAAAAAGGGGCATTGGCAGGCAAAAAAGTAGCACCCAAATACCGCAATCCAGCCAATCAAGATCAAACTTGGACTGGCCGCGGCGTATCACCCACTTGGGTTCAGGCGCTGAAGGCTGCTGGAACTTTGGATTCTGCTTTGATTGTGGCAACACCTCCAAGCAACTGAAATCCATAAACCGTTGACTAAAAGGCCCACTGCGTGTGGGTCTTGTCTTTTTAGGACTTGTAAAATATTGCGAGCGACAATAACCCTTAAGGTCTCAACATGAAGATCGATGTGATTACGTTGAAGTCGAGAGTGGCTAAGGGCATGTGTGCAATCGTCATGGTCCTGGAAGGAGGATGCAATGCCCATGCAGGTCGTTTTCCAACCGTTGCTCTCAAAGAACTGCCCGATCCATTGCGTTCAGTTTGGAAGGAACTCAAGCCAGAAATGACGGAAATGAGTCGCTGTGCTGCAGCTTTTGACAGCTATAGCGACGGTGACAAGATGGTATTTAGGTGTTCGATACACATCAAAATGTCAGCTGAGGGCGAGCGCCGAGCGATGAAATATTGCGAAGAAAAGCGTGAAGAAAAAAATATCAAAGCGCCTTGCAGATTGGTGGTGGAATAATATCCATATATTGCTTGTCTTTAACTTTTGCCAAGAAAGCGGTAAATTGAGCCTTCAATGCCGTCGACTTAATAATTGTGCAGCAAGTTCATGAAGCGCCTCTTGATAAGGGCCTTTGGGTAAGTAATTCAGAGCCGCAATAGCACGCTCAGCTTCTTTGCTGGCTAAGTCGCGCGTAGCTTCGAGCGCACCTGTGCGGCGAACAATTTGAATAATTTCATTTAAACCTGCCATTTCTCCATTCTCAATAGCAAGCTGGATCGTTTCTTTTTCTTGGTGTGTTCCCCGTTGCATGGCAATGATCAAGGGCAGTGTATTTTTACCTTCGCGCAAATCATCGCCAAGATTTTTGCCTAATTCAAGGGAATCTCCATCGTAGTCCAGTACATCATCGATGACCTGAAAGGCTGTTCCAAGGGCTTGGCCATATTCAGCGCAAGCGGCCTCAATGGAGGAGGAGCTTCTTGCTAAAACCGCAGCCAACCGGGTACTGGCTTCGAAAAGTTTGGCTGTTTTTGAGCGAATCACCCGTAAGTAACCTGCTTCATCCAGCGATGCATCATGCATATTCATCAATTGCATGACTTCACCTTCTGCAATCACATTGGTGGCATCGGCCAATATTTCCATCACTCGCATTTCGGCTGAGTCCACCATCATCTGAAAAGCACGTGAATATAAAAAATCTCCCACCAACACACTGGCAGGATTGCCAAAAGATTCGTTAGCTGTCGGTCTGCCTCTGCGTAAAGTTGATTCGTCCACCACATCATCGTGCAGCAAAGTAGCCGTGTGAATAAACTCAACCACCGCGGCCAAATTGAAACGCTGATGACCTGTAAAACCAATGGCTCCTGCCATTAAAAGTAGCAAGGCGGGGCGGATGCGTTTGCCGCCCGCTGAGATGATGTATTGCGAAACCTGTCCGACCAGCAAAACCCCTGAGTCTAAGCGTTGTGCAATGACACGGTCGACCTCCGCCATATCGGCAGCGATCAAATGCAATGCAGGAGTAGATGTGGGGGACAAAACGAGGCTTAAACGATTGAAAGCATGCAGATTATAGGGATGAGGAAGAAGTGCCAAGGCATGGGTGGACGCAAAAATTGGACCTGCTATAATATTTGGCTCTGCGGAAATTCGTCCGTAGAGTTCACTCAGATTTTATCTAGAGGTCTCACATGTACGCGGTCATAAAAACCGGCGGCAAACAGTATCGTGTTGCTGCTGGCGAAAAAATTAAAGTAGAACAGATTGCTGCGGACGTAGGCCAAGAGATTGTGATCGATCAAGTGTTGGCTGTCGGTAACGGCGCTGAACTCAAGATCGGCACTCCCTTGGTGTCCGGCGCAACTGTCACAGTCACAGTCTTGTCTCATGGTAAGCACGACAAAGTTCGCATTTTCAAAATGCGCCGTCGTAAACACTACCAAAAGCGTCAAGGGCATCGTCAGCAATTCACAGAATTGCAGATTGCTTCCATCAACGGTTAAGGAGCATTTGACATGGCACAGAAAAAAGGCGGCGGCTCTACGCGAAACGGGCGAGATTCAAAGCCCAAAATGCTCGGCGTCAAAGCGTTTGGTGGTGAGTTGATCACTGCAGGCGCCATCATCGTGCGCCAGCGTGGCACCAAGTTTCACCCTGGCACCAACGTCGGCGTCGGCAAAGACCACACCTTGTTTGCGTTGGTTGACGGCCATGTGTCGTTCGGCGTCAAAGGCGCTTTGAACAAGCACATGGTCAACATCACACCCGTTTAATTCAATCCAACGGATGCGTGACAAAGCCCCGACTTGTCGGGGCTTTACTACTTTAAGACACCCATGAAATTCGTAGACGAAGCCTATATCGACATCGCCGCTGGCGATGGGGGGAACGGCTGCGTCTCGTTTCGCCATGAGAAGTACAAAGAATTTGGGGGACCCAATGGCGGCGACGGTGGCCGAGGCGGTCACGTTTTTGCCATTGCAGACCCCAACCTCAATACCTTGGTCGACTTTCGGTTTTCTCGTCGACACGAAGCCAAGCGCGGTCAACACGGCTTGGGTTCTGACATGTTTGGCCATGCTGGCGACGACATCACGCTCAAAATGCCGGTGGGCACCATCATCACCGATGCTGAAACCGGCGATGTTTTGTTCGAGTTACTCAACCCTGGCGAGGTAATCACCATTGCCAAAGGTGGCGATGGTGGTTTTGGCAATATGCGCTTCAAGAGTGCAATCAACCGAGCACCGCGTCAAAAAACACCGGGTTGGCCGGGTGAAAAGAAAGCCCTCAAACTTGAGCTCAAAGTGTTGGCCGATGTCGGTTTACTCGGCATGCCCAATGCGGGAAAGTCGACGCTGATCTCCGCTATTTCCAATGCCCGACCCAAAATTGCCGATTACCCTTTCACCACCTTGTATCCCAACTTGGGTGTGGTGCGCGTGGGTCCCGAGCAAAGTTTTGTGGTCGCCGATGTGCCCGGACTGATAGAAGGTGCATCCGACGGTGCCGGCTTGGGACACCAATTCTTGCGTCACCTGCAACGCACACGCTTGCTACTGCATATGATCGATATTGCCCCGTTTGACGAAGGCGTGGACCCGGTCAAGCAAGCCAAGGCCATCGTGGCTGAACTCAAAAAATATGACAAGGCCTTGTATGACAAGCCGCGCTGGTTGGTCTTGAATAAGCTCGACATGGTGCCTCTCGATGAGCGTGAAGCCGTGGTGGCTGACTTTGTTAAGCGATTCAAATACAAAGGTCCTGTGTTTCAAATTTCAGCGCTCACACGCGAGGGATGCGAACCCCTGATCAAAGATATTTACAAACACATCAAAGCGCAACAAATATCCGAGCAACCACCGGAATACATTGACCCCCGCTTTGTTGAACCCGAAGCCTGATCTGAAATATGACCCAAACCTCTATCCACTTGTTGCGCGATGCACGTCGCATCGTGGTCAAGGTCGGCTCTAGCCTGGTGACCAACGAAGGTCGGGGTTTGGATGAGCGGGCCATTGGTGAGTGGTGTCGTCAACTGGCTGCCTTGGTTCGTGATGGGCGTGAAGTCATCATGGTTTCTAGCGGTGCCATTGCGGAGGGGATGAAGCGCTTGGGTTGGACCACTCGCCCCCATGAGTTGCATGAACTGCAAGCTGCTGCTGCTGTGGGGCAAATGGGCTTGGCTCAGATGTATGAAACCAAGTTGCGTGAAAACGGTTTAGGCTCTGCACAAGTCTTACTAACCCACGCAGACTTGGCGGATCGCGAACGCTACCTCAACGCACGTTCCACCTTGTTGACATTGCTCACCCACGGCGTATTGCCAGTGATCAATGAGAACGACACCGTGGTCAATGACGAAATTAAATTTGGCGACAACGACACCTTGGGCGCTTTGGTGGCCAATTTGGTGGAGGCCGATGCCTTGATCATCTTGACCGACCAGCAAGGTCTCTACACCGCTGATCCGCGTCGTGACCCTGCAGCCACCTTTGTGCATGAAGCTCGCGCGGGAGATCCCGCGCTCGAAGACATGGCGGGCGGTGCTGGTTCGAGCATTGGCAAGGGCGGCATGATCACCAAAATCCTGGCAGCCAAGCGTGCCGCAGGCTCTGGTGCTTCTACTGTGATCGCTTGGGGGCGAGAGCCCGATGCGTTGGTGCGTTTGACCCAAGGCGAATCGATTGGCACCTTGTTGATCGCGCCCACTCAAAAACAACAAGCCCGCAAACAGTGGATGGCAGACCATTTGCAGCTGCGCGGCTCGGTCACCATTGACAACGGCGCCGTGAACAAACTGCAGTTCGAGGGCAAGAGTTTGTTGCCCATTGGCATGACCGCTGTGGATGGCGATTTTTCACGCGGTGAAGTGATTGCTATCTTGGATCTTCAGGGGCACGAAGTGGCCCGTGGTTTGGCCAACTACGCCGCTGCTGAAGCCCGTTTGCTGTGCCGTAAACCCTCCTCGGATGTGGAGCAATTGCTGGGGTATGTGGCTGAGGCTGAAATGGTGCACCGCGACAACTTGGTGCTCACCAAGCACGCTTGAGCATTCAAGTAGCAAGGCCTAAAGCCTCAGAATATCGTCATTCACTTGGTTTGTGCGCAGTCTGTGGGTCTGGGTCAAAACTGGCGCCAGGTGGTAACTCAATGTTCATGCTGATGGACATGCCAAATTGTTTGGTGCTCACATTCAATTCTTGCTGGATGTGGTTGATGCCGCGCAAGTAGCGATTGCGGCCTTCTTGACGAGGTAAATAGCGTGACAGCTCGGTCAGCGCCATTTCGTAGACTCCACGCTTGAATTCCACCACCACATCGAGCGGCACCCAATAGTCATTCCACCGCCAAGCATCGAATTCGGGATGGTTGGTGGCGCGCAAGTTCAATGCATGATCGGGCGCCGTCAATTGCAGCAAAAACCAAATCTGCTTTTGGCCTTTGTAAAAGCCGCGTGCATCACGTCGGATGAACCGGTCTGGCACCTCATAGCGCAACCAGTCTCGGGTTCGGGCTACGATGCGCACATGCTCTTGTTTGAGCCCCACTTCTTCATGCAGTTCACGGTACATGGCTTGCTCGGGTGTTTCGCCGCGATCAATGCCTCCCTGAGGAAACTGCCAACTGTGGGTCCGGATGCGCTTGCCCCAAAACACCTGATTTCTCTGGTTGAGCAAGATGATGCCGACGTTGGGTCTGAACCCTTCTCGGT
>CANFYL010000009.1 GCA_947451285.1 Comamonadaceae bacterium | reverse complement strand
TGGTGTTTTCAGCCCGGCGTGAAGCTGGACTTTCGCCACCTGCCCGACGGCTATGTGGTGACCGCCGCGGACGTGGAGGCCGAGTTGCAACGCATTGGCCACAGCTTGAGCCCGCTGGAGATTGTGGTGATCAACACCCGTGCCGGGTCGCGCTACGGCCACAACGACTATGTGGCCAGTGGGTGCGGCATGGGCTACGAAGCCACCATGTATTTGCTGGAGCGCGGCATTCGTTTGACCGGCACCGACGCCTGGAGTTGGGACGCGCCCTTTGTGCACACGGCCAAGAAATATGGCGAAACGCAGGACGCCTCGCTGATTTGGGAAGGCCACAAAGCGGGCCGCGACATTGGCTACTGCCACATCGAAAAAATGCACAACCTCGAAGCCTTGCCGCCCACGGGCTTTTACATCAGCTGCTTTCCGCACAAGATCCGTGGCGCATCGGCCGGGTGGACACGCGCGGTGGCAATTTTTGACGACGCGCTGATGGCAGCGTCGTCCAAGTGAGCCCGCTTACGCTGCAGCGTCGCGCTGCATGCGCTCGCTCTTCCAGTACACATCGTCACCGCCATTGAGGCGGTTGAGCACACGCGCCAACACAAACATCAAATCACTCAAACGGTTGAGGTACTGCCGCGGCGCTTCTTGAATGGCCTCTTCGTTGCCCAAGGCCACCACCGCACGCTCAGCACGACGCGCCACCGTGCGGCACACATGGGCCAGAGAGGCCGCGCGGTTGCCCGCCGGCAAAATAAATTCTTGCAAACGAGGCAATTGGGCGTTGTAGTTCTCCAGCGCTTCATCCAGCGCCAGCACCGCTTCGGCCTTGAGCAGCTCAAATCCCGGAATAGACAGCTCGCCACCCAGATTGAACAGCTGGTGCTGGATTTCCACCAACAAGGCACGCACATCGGCGCCCATGTCTTCGCACAACAGCACGCCAATGTGGGAGTTGAGTTCGTCCACCTCGCCCATGGCGTGGACGCGCAAGCTGTTTTTAGACACCCGTTGGTTGTTGCCTAAACCGGTGGTGCCGGCGTCTCCGGTGCGGGTGGCAATTTGCGTCAATCGGTTGCTCATGGTGCAGGGTCCTTGTCTCGTCGAAAGCTTATTGTGCCTGTCGCACACGATGCGCCCAGGCCACAGCCCTTATCCGTAGAATCTTTGGCAAACACGGAGACTGCCCCATGAACGCCCCCACATCCCACGCCCATCTGTCCCCCACGGTGTCGCAACGCGAGGTGCCCCAAGCGCTGCTTGACGCCTTGGGCCAACGCTTTGGCGCCAACTGCTCGACTGCGCAGATCGTGCGTGAGCAGCATGGTCGCGACGAGTCGGCCTTCACCACGGTGCCACCCCCTGCCGCCGTGGTGTTTGCCGAAAGCACCCAAGACGTGGCCGATGCGGTGGCCTTGGCAGCGCAATTCAAAGCGCCGGTGATTCCGTTTGGCGTGGGCTCGTCGCTCGAAGGCCATCTGCTGGCCGTGCAAGGCGGCATCAGCCTGGACGTGGGGCGCATGAACCGCGTGCTGAGCATCAACGCCGAAGATTTGACCGTGACGGTGCAGCCCGGCGTGACACGCAAGCAACTCAACGAAGAGATCAAAAGCACGGGTTTGTTTTTTCCGATCGACCCCGGTGCCGACGCCACCATTGGCGGCATGAGCGCCACCCGCGCCAGCGGAACCAACGCCGTGCGCTACGGCACCATGCGCGAGAACGTGTTGGCCCTGGAACTGGTCACAGCCAGTGGCGACGTGATTCGCACCGGCACACGCGCCAAGAAGTCGAGCGCAGGCTATGACTTGACCCGCTTGATGGTGGGCAGCGAAGGCACGCTGGGCGTGATCACCGAGGTCACGCTGCGGCTGTACCCGTTGCCCGAAGCCGTGTCTGCGGCGGTGTGTTCGTTCCCCAGCATCGAAGCGGCGGTGCAGACCACGATCACCATCATCCAGATGGGCGTGCCCATTGCGCGTGTGGAGTTGATCGACAGCAACACCGTGCGCATGGTGAACGCCTATGCCAAGCTGGGTTTGAACGAGTCGCCCATGCTGCTGATGGAGTTTCACGGCTCGCCCAACGGCGTGAAAGAGCAAGCCGAAACCGTGCAAGAGATTGCCTCAGAACACGGCGGGCAATCGTTTGAGTGGGCCACCACGCCCGAAGAGCGCACGCGCTTGTGGACGGCGCGACACAACGCGTATTTCGCCGCCATCCAAAGCCGGGCCGGGTGCCGTGCCATCAGTACCGACACCTGTGTGCCCATCAGCCGACTGGCCGACTGCTTGCTGGATTCGGTGGCCGAAGCCGATGCCTCAGGGATTCCGTATTTCTTGGTCGGCCACGTGGGCGACGGTAATTTCCACTTCGGTTATTTGATCGACCCCAACATCCCTGCTGAGCGTGAAACCGCCGAGCAACTCAACCACCAACTGGTGCAACGCGCCTTGGCGCTGGAAGGCACCTGCACCGGCGAACATGGCATTGGCTTGCACAAAATGGATTTCTTGCTGAGCGAAACGGGCCACGGGGCGGTAGACATGATGCGCACCATCAAACGTGCCCTGGACCCGCACAACATCATGAACCCTGGCAAGATTTTCAGCCTGTGATGCACTCCGTGCGCGTCATTGCGCCGCGTCGTTGGTTGTGGCGTGTAACGCGACCAAGTTTTCGACGTGTTGACACAGTTGCTCTTGGTCAAAGGGTTTGAGCAGCACCGCATTCACGCCGGCGGCCTGAAAACGCAACAAGTCCTGCGGATTGACATTGGCGGTCAAGCCCAATACGGGCGTCTGGCAAGCGGGCATGGGCATGGCCATGCGCAAGCTACGGGTGGCTTCGATGCCATCCATTTCGGGCATCACCATGTCCATCAGGACCACATCAAAGGTTTGCGTTGTGAGTGCCTGCAAGGCTTTGAGGCCGGTGTCTGCCTCCACCAAGATGCTGTTTTGCCATGCGTTGCGCAAAATTTGTCGAACCAGCAGCCGGTTCATCGGGTGGTCATCCACCACCAAAAAGCGCAACGCGCGATCCGCACTGGCATGTACGACCCCCGCTGCCACTGGCCCCGAACTGGGCGCTACGACTTCGCGCAAAGGCAAATCAAACCAAAACACAGCACCGCCTCCAGGCTCACTGTCAAAGCCGATTTCACCGCCCAACAATTGAACCAAGCGCTGAGAGATCGACAGGCCCAGGCCATTGCCGCCGTAGCGGTTTTGGATGCTGTCATTGGCTTGAGAAAAGCGCTCAAAAATATGCGCCCGCTGTTCCTTGGCAATGCCAATGCCCGTGTCTTCCACCAAAAACCGAACCCCGTTGTCGTGGGCGCGCACACGCAAATACACATGCCCTTGGTGGGTGAATTTGATCGCATTACCGATCAGATTGACCAACACCTGCATCAAACGGTGGCGGTCTGTTTTCACCCAAACCGGCACATCGGCATCGATGATGCAGTGGTAGTCAATCCGCATGCTTTGCACGCGCATTTGGAACAAACCAAAAGCACTCTGAACGGTGTCTCGCAGCGCAAAGGTTTCGCTATGAATGCTCAGCTGCCCCGCTTGCAACTGCGAGTGGTCCAACACATCGTTGATGACGGTGAGCAAGTGGTCGGCCGACTGGCGCGTGTGGTTCAAAATTCGCAAGGCTTCGGGGCGGTCTTGCACCCGCGACAGCAACATGGCGTTGAAGCCCAAAATCGCATTCATGGGCGTGCGCAATTCATGGCTGACGGTGGCGATGAAATGTTCGCGAACTTCCGAAGCGCGCAGCAACTCTTGTTTTTTCAGCTCTAGGGCATGGGTGCGCTCTTTGCTGGTGATCAGTCCGCGCTTGTAGAGGTTGTCATACAACAGGGGGGCTAAGAGCAAGGTGAGGGGCACCACCAAATTGGTGGCGAAAGCGCGAGGCGCCATGTTGGCGTCCAAGATAAAGCGCGGATCGAGCCAAGCATGCGCCGTGGCATAGGCGGCAAGCGCCAAGAACACCGCGACGACGCCCGCCCACCACAGCCCTTGACGTTGCCCCACCAAGAAGAACGCCGCCACGGGGACCACCGACAACCAAGCCAAATAAGGCGAAAAAATACCGCCCGTGCCCCACACCGCATAGGCCAAGGTCACCAAGGTCATGCACAGCACCCATCGGATGCAGGCTTGCAAGCTGACCCCAAGATAGACGGCCAGCGCGGCCAGCATCAAGGTCACAGCCATCACGGCGGTGGCCATGGCTTCTGCAAACGGCGCGAAAAATGTGCACGTCCACAAGGTGGCCGACACCATGGCACAGGTGGCAACAAAGGACTGCATTTTGTTTTCGCGCAAGCGCATCGGCACACGGGCCGTGAGCCAGGCCGAACACCGGGGCCAAAAAACAGCGCTCATGGGGTGGCCCCTTGTCTGTGCAGCCACAAGCAGCGCGTGATCAGCGCCACCGTGTCACTGGGGTCGAGCGGTTTGTACAACACATCGTCCATGCCACTGGCCAAACAACGTTCGCGGTCCACCGGGTTCACGCTGGCGGTGAGGGCCAACACAGGCACATCACGCGCAGGCACTGGCAAGGTGTTGCGCAAGACACGGGTGGCTTCTAGACCGTCCATCTCCGGCATCATCATGTCCATCAACACCAGGTCGAAGTTTTGGGCTTGCAGCAGCGCCAAGGCTTGGGCGCCGCTGTTGGCCTGTGTCACGGTGGCATGGGGAAAGTGTTTTTTCAACATCAAGCCGGCCACCATCAGGTTCACCGCGTTGTCGTCGACCAGTAAGAAATGCCACGGCTCTTGCGTGAGGCTCTCTGCGCCTGAATAGGCTTGCGTCGGTGTCGCCACCAACGGCAAGGGCAGCTTGAACCAAAAGCGTGAGCCTTGCCCCACTTGACTGCTCAGTCCCAGCGCGCCGCCTTGCATGCGCACCAGTCGCTCACAAATGGCCATGCCCAAACCGGTGCCACCGAACTGGCGATTGGTTTGAATGTTGGCATGTTCGAAGCGGTCAAAAATAACCTGCTGCCGATCCTCGGCAATCCCAATCCCCGTGTCTTGCACCACCACCTCCAGCAGGGCATTTTCCAAGGTCACATGCACATCGATGTGCCCGTTCTGGGTGAATTTGATGGCGTTGTCCACCAAGTTGTGCAAGATTTGTAACAGCCGGCCCTTGTCAGCATGCGCCCAAACATTCGCGACGGACGCGATGTCCACCGACATCACCAAACCCTTGGCTTGCGCCCGCACTTGATAGGGCTGTAAAACTTCGGTGAGGGCGCACGACACATCAAAGGTTTGGGCATGCAAGACCAAACGTCCTGCTTGAAGCTGCGAAAAATCCAAAATGTCATTGACCACCTGCAACAACTGCTCGGTGGCGCGACGGATGTGGTCGACCACCACCACGTCTTCTGCGCGGTCTTGGAGCTGGCTGCGCAAAAGACTGTTGAAGCCCAAAATCGCGTTCATGGGTGTGCGCAGCTCATGGCCCACGGATGCAATGAATTCGTCTTTGTGCGCTTGGGCACGCAGCAAGGCTTCATGGGTCGCCTCTAGGTCTTGGTTGTGCAACTCGTTGGCTTGGACTTGTTCGCGGTACATGCGCTCGTAGAGGTGCATGCCCAACACCCATCCGCCCACCGCACAGACTTGGCTGAACACCCCCCAAGCAACGGCTTGGTGCAGGTTGACGTGGGTGTCGACCCAGCCCAGCAAGCAGGCCCCCATGAGCCCCACTTGGCTCAATGACACCAGCCCCAACCACCACCAACTGGCTTTGCGGCCCACCGTGAGCAGGGCCACCATGGGCAACAGGCAAGCCCACAGGTTTTTGGTGGAGTTCACTCCACCGGTTTGTGCCGCGACCCAAAGCCATGTGGCCATGCCCATCGACAGCGCCAGATTGGCGGCAAGCAGGGTTGAAAAACCACGCCGAAGCAAAACCATCAAGACCAAGCAAGTGCCCCCGCTGAACACATAAATGCGGCGGTCATAGCCTGGGTGGTCGAGGAAATAAAAGAGCACCGACGCAGCGAAAGTCAGCTGCAAGCAATAGGTAGAGAACAAGCGCCGCCGCGCGTCCAAGAGGTCTTGTTGGCCAACATCCAACACCGGGTCAGCGCGGGAGGCGAATGCCATGGTGCGTCTCAGCCAGCGCTGCGTCAGCTGCGGAGTTTGTCAATCAAGCCATTGAGCTCGTCCAAGGAGCCAAACTGGATGGCCAACTCGCCCATTTCCTCGATTCGTCCTTGGCGTTTGACACGCTTCTTGATGCGCACATCGACTTGCGCGGTGAGCAAGTCCGACAACTCCTCTTCGACGCGTTTCAAGTCACGTGACTTTTCTTTTTTCGGCTTTTGCGGCACCAAATTGAATTCAGCGCCAAGTTTTTTCACCAAACTCTCGGCCTCTCGCACCGACATGTGTTTGGCGGCAATTTGATTGGCTGCAGTGATTTGTGCCGCGCGGTCCAAGGCCAGCAAGGCACGTGCATGGCCCATGTCCAAGTCGCCCGCCATCAGCATGGTTTGCACGGGCTCGGCCAAGTTGAGCAAACGCAACAAGTTGCTGGCGGCGCTGCGTGAACGGCCCACCGCTTGGGCGGCGGTTTCGTGCGTCAGGCCAAACTCTTTGATCAAGCGTTGCAGGCCTTGCGCTTCTTCCAGCGGGTTGAGGTCTTCGCGCTGGATGTTTTCAATCAGGGCCATGGCCGCCGCCGCCTCGTTGGGCACATCACGCACCAGCACCGGCACCGTGTCAAGGCCCGCCAATTTGGCGGCGCGGCTGCGGCGCTCACCGGCAATGATTTCGTATTTGCCTGCGTTGGGGCCATCGGTCAGCCGCCGCACAAGAATGGGCTGCATGATGCCCTGGGCTTTGATGCTCTCGGCCAGCTCATACAGCGCACCTTCGTCCATGCGGGTGCGCGGCTGATACATGCCAGGCACCATCTCGCTCAGAGGCAAGGTGTGGGGCAAGCCCTCAGCAGCAGCTTTGGCCGCAGCGTTGTCGTCGACTTTGGGGCCCAGCAAGGCTTCGAGTCCGCGGCCTAAGCCTTTGGGTTTTTTAGTGACCATGGTGTGTTCTCTCTTTGGTTTTCAATTCATCCAACAAGGCCAGGCCTTGCGGCCAGTCGCCTAAGTTGGAGTCGCTGTTGATGTGGCCTCGGTTGCCCACATCGACCAAGCGTGCGCCCCAATCCATGGCCAAACGACTGGCCCGCATGAAGCTGCAATGGGGATCATTGCGGCTGGTCACGAGCGTGCTTGGAAACGGCAGTCGATCACGCACGATGGGGCTCCAACTGAACAAGGCATGTTGCATCTCTGGACGTTCCACATCACCCGGGGCCACCAACAAAGCGCCGCGCACGCGCTCGGTGTGCTGGGAATGCGCGGCCCATGCAGCCACCAAGATGCAGCCCAAGCTGTGGGCGACCAGCACCACCTCTTCATGGGCCAATACGGCTTCTTCGAGTTGCGCCATCCAGTCACCGCGCAAGGGATACGACCAGTCATGTTGGGCCACGCGGGTGTGGCCATGCTGCGCCTCCCACAGGCTTTGCCAATGATCTGGCCCGCTGTTGTGCCAGCCGGGCAAAAGAAGGACTGTCGTCATGGTGGTGATCGGCTCACAGCGTTTGAACGCGCGCGACCATCTCTTGCGCAAACTCGACAAAGGCTTGACTGCCTTTCGCCGCGGGGTCAAACACGACCCCGGGCAAACCATAGCTGGGCGCCTCGGCCAGGCGGACATTGCGCGGAATGACGGCGTTGAACACTTTGTCACCAAAGTGGTCTTTGAGTTGGTCGCTCACCTGCTGCTGCAAGGTGATGCGGGGGTCAAACATGACGCGCAACAAGCCAATGATTTTGAGTTCGCGGTTCAGGTTGGCATGCACCTGCTTGATGGTGTTGACCAAGTCGGTCAGGCCTTCGAGCGCAAAGTATTCGCACTGCATGGGCACGATCACGCCATGCGCAGAGCACAAGCCATTGAGCGTGAGCATGGACAATGAAGGCGGGCAATCGATCAAGACAAAGTCATAGTCTAGGGCTACTGCTGCCAAGGCTTGCTTGAGGCGGTTCTCGCGGTTGTCCAAGCCGACCAATTCAACTTCGGCGCCGGCCAAGTCACGGTTCGCGCCCAGCACGTCGTAGGTCGGCGCCTTGGCGCGTGCACCCTCGTCGCCCCAATTGCTGCGCACACGCGCTTCGGCAATGCTGGCCGAATCCAACAGCACGTCGTACACCGACAACGAGAGTTGGCGCTTGTCGATGCCTGAACCCATGGTGGCGTTGCCCTGCGGGTCGAGGTCGACCATCAACACACGTTGCCCGACCGAAGCCAGGCCCGCGGCCAAGTTCACTGTGGTGGTGGTTTTGCCAACACCACCTTTTTGGTTGGCAACACAGAAGATTTTGGCCATGAGAACTTTCAGAAAGAAAACATTTATTTAGACAGGGCCAACTTCAGGCCAAAACCAATCAGCAACAGGCCGGCGACTTTGTTGAGCAGGGTAGAAACCACGGCACTGGCACGCACACGCGCCGCCAAAAAATGCGCCAAGACCACCACCACCAAACCATAGACAAAGGTCAGCGCGGCAATGGTGGCCGCCATGACGGCAAAGGTCACCCAACCCTGATGCACGGTGGGGTCCACAAAGAGCGGAAAAAACGCCATGTAAAACACAATGGCTTTGGGGTTAAACACCGTGATGACCAAAGCCTGTCGCAAATAGTGGTGAGGCTTGAGCTCTAGCACTGGCGCATCGCCGAGTTTGGCGCTCAGCAACTTGGCGCCCAACCAAATCAAATAAATTGACCCCGCCCACTGCACTGCATAAAACACGTTGGGATGGGTCAACAACAAAGCCGCCACGCCAGCCACGGCCATCCATAGCAAGGCCTGGTCACCCAGAATCACGCCCAAGGTCGCAGCCAAGCCCGCACGGATGCCGCCCTTGGCCGTTGCCGTCAACAACGCCAAGTTACCTGGGCCGGGAATGGCCAGAAACACAATGATGGCCACGACAAAAGCGCCATAGTCCGACACACCGAACATGCAAGCCTCAAAACAGGGGAGTGGGGGTGGGAGTTTAACCGCGCATCCAAACGATGCAGCGTTCCGCACCCAAGCCGGGCACAGTCAGTGGTTCCACGTGAAACACGTTCACGCTTTGCGGCAAGGCCTGTATTTCTGCGTCGGGGTGCTTGCCTTTCATGGCCAGCCACACCCCGTGCTGCGCCAGGGCAGGGGCAGACCAGGAGGTGAAGTCCAGCAACGAGGCAAAGGCGCGCGAGCACACCACATCAAAAGGGTCGGTCAAGGTCTCGACCCGGGCATGCAGACCACGCAAATTGGGTAGGCGCAAGCTCACCGCCGCCTGTTGCACAAATGCAGCCTTTTTGGCCACGGTGTCAACACAGGTCACCGACACCTCGGGGCAGGTGATGGCGATCACCACGCCCGGCAGGCCGGCACCCGCGCCGACATCGAGCAAACGGTAACGCGGCGCACTTGCGGCTGCAGGTAAGGGCGTGATGCCGGACAAAACCAAGCGCGGCAGGGCATCTTCAGCGCGCTGCAATTTGGCCAGCTCGCGGCGCAGCGGCGCCACCACCGCCAAACTGTCGAGCACGTGGTGCGTCAACATTTCTTGCGTATCCCGAACCGCCGTGAGGTTGTAGACCTTGTTCCATTTGGCGATCAAGTCCATGTAGTCCAAGAGCCGCGCCTGCGCAGTCGCATCCAAAGACAAATCCAACCCAAGCAGGCCTTGGCGCAACGCGCCAACCAAGGGATGCGCCATGGTCAAGCCGCTGCCACGTCCGAAGACTCTGCCGCCGCAGCCTCAGGCGCAAAGCCCTGGGCGCGAGCGCGCTTGAGATGAATCAGCAACAAGGAAATGGCCGCAGGGGTGATGCCCGACAGACGCGAGGCCTGCCCCAAGGTTTCGGGGCGAAAGCGGGAAAGCTTTTGCCGCACTTCGATGGACAGCGCCGCGACCTGGTTGTAGTCCAGGTCTTGGGGAAGCTTGAGGTTTTCGTAATGGGCGGCACGCTGCACCTCATCACGTTGGCGGTCGATGTAGCCCGAGTACTTGGCAGCAATCTCCACCTGTTCCACCACCGCGCGGGTGGTTTCACGTGAAACATCGTCCCCACCCAAACCAGCCACCAGCTCGGGGCTTTGGTAGCGGCCACCATCCAGCGACATCAGCGCGTCGTAGCTTACATCCGGGCGGCGCAACAAGTCCGCCAAGTTGTGCTCGTGCTCGATGGCTTTGCCCAACACCCGCTCAGACTCCGCGGACAGCAAATTGCGGGGGTTGACCCAGACCGACTTCAGGCGTTCTGTTTCACGTGAAACAGCATCGCGTTTGCGGCTGAAGGCTTCCCAGCGCGCGTCATCGACCAGCCCCATCTGGCGACCCATCTCGGTCAATCGCATGTCGGCGTTGTCTTCGCGCAGCTGCAAGCGGAACTCGGCACGGCTGGTGAACATGCGGTAGGGCTCGGTCACGCCTTTGGTGGTCAGATCGTCCACCAACACGCCTAAATAGGCTTGGTCACGGCCAGGCGTCCAAGCGCCGCCAAAGTCATTGGCATGGCCGGCAAGCGCGCGGCATTGCAGGGCGGCATTGATGCCAGCGAACAAGCCTTGGGCTGCGGCTTCTTCGTACCCGGTGGTGCCGTTGATCTGGCCCGCAAAGAACAGGCCGCCAATGGCCCGGGTTTCAAAGCTGCGTTTGAGTTCGCGCGGGTCAAAGTAGTCGTACTCGATGGCATAACCCGGGCGAATGATGTGGGCGTTTTCCAAGCCCTTCATGGAGCGCACCAGCTCGTACTGGATGTCAAAGGGCAGACTGGTCGAGATGCCGTTCGGGTAGTACTCATGGGTGGTCAGGCCCTCGGGCTCGAGAAAAATCTGGTGGCTGTCTTTGTCGGCAAAGCGGTTGATTTTGTCTTCCACGCTGGGGCAATAGCGTGGCCCCACACCCTCGATCTTGCCCGTGAACATAGGGCTGCGGTCAAACCCGGAGCGAATGATGTCATGGGTGCGCGCATTGGTGTGGGTGATCCAACATGGCATGTGTTGCGGGTGCATCGCCGCCCGGCCCATGAAACTGAACACCGGCACCTCGCCGGGCAAACCGCCGGGCATGCCATCCCCGGGTTGCTCGGTGCATTGGCTGAAGTCGATGGTGCGGCCATCGAGCCGTGGCGGTGTGCCGGTTTTCAGCCGCCCCTGGGGAAGCTTGAGTTCCTTGAGGCGCGACGACAGGCTCACCGCCGGTGGGTCGCCCGCGCGGCCCCCCGAATAGTTGTTCAGTCCTACGTGGATCTTGCCGTCCAAGAAGGTGCCTGCAGTCAGCACCACGGTACGGCCTTTGAATCGGATGCCGGCCTGGGTCACCGCACCGGCCACGCGCGCACCCTCCATCATCAAGTCGTCCACGGCTTGCTGGAACAACCACAGATTGGGCTGGTTTTCCAGCCGGTGACGAATGGCTGCTTTGTACAAAATGCGGTCGGCCTGGGCCCGGGTGGCGCGCACAGCGGGGCCTTTGGAGCTGTTCAAAATGCGAAACTGAATGCCCCCCACGTCAGTGGCCAATGCCATGGCACCGCCCAGCGCATCGACCTCTTTCACGAGGTGCCCTTTGCCAATGCCACCAATGGAAGGGTTGCAGCTCATCTGGCCCAAGGTTTCGATGTTGTGCGACAACAGCAGGGTTTTGGCGCCCATGCGCGCAGCGGCCAACGCGGCCTCGGTGCCGGCATGGCCGCCACCGACCACGATGACATCAAATTCTTGGGGGTACAACATAAACAACCAGCCTTTGGGATACAGGGGCTGTGTGCCGCCCTGTCAAGCAGGGTGCGATTTTACAAGGGCCTCGCGGTTTGCACATGCACAGAAAAAGACCCTGCGCGAGAGGGGTTGTGCCTGCCTCGTCGGATCAGGCCCTGACGTCTTCGGTTTTGGGCGTTTTGGCGAAGGTCAAACTCACGCGCAAGCCAGAGGGTGTTTCGCCCTGCATCGACACCTGCACACCCAGCAAACGGGCGTACTCGCTGACGATGGCCAACCCCAATCCTGAGCCTTCTTTGAGCGCTTCGCCTGCAGAGCCCTGCACCCACCGCTGGGTGAGTTGTTGCATTTGCACGGCTGATACGCCAGGCCCGTTATCACTGACTGACAAGACCACTGCCTGTGGCGCATCCATCACCGCCACCGTGACATGGCTGTCGCCATCAGGCGCGCGGCCATAACGCAAGGCGTTGTCCAGCAAGTTGTTGAGGACGCCCTCGACCAAGGCCGCACTGCCCATGACTTGAACCGCCTGATCCACGCCGCGCGCACCCAGGTCTACCCCGGCGGCATCGGCACGGGGCAAAAAGCGCAACACAGCCTCGCCCACCAAAACATCGAGTGCCACCGGCTCATGCACCCAGTTTTGCTGCACTTCGTCGGCCAGGGCCAAGGCCAAAAGCTGGTCCACCAAATGGCTGGCGCGTTCTTGGCTTTGCGCAATGATTTGCAACTGCTCGCGCCACACCTGGGGGTCGGCATGACGCAAACCATAATCTGCCAAGGCACGAATACCCGCCAAGGGCGTGCGCAACTCATGCGCGACATTGCCCGAAAACTCGCGCTGCGCTTGGACACTTTGCGCAATGCGTGCCAACAAAGCGTTGACGGCTTGGCCCAAACGCTGCACATCGCGGGTACTACCCGAGACAGGCACCGGCGTGAGGTCGCGTGCATCGCGCTTGCCGACCAAGCGGGTCAACTCTGCCAAAGGATTCAAGTCGGTTTCAATGGCGCGCTGCAACCACAAGGCCAAGCCAATCAATAACAAGATCTGGGGCGCAATAGAAAACGCCAGCAGCCGTTGCAACAAGCGGTCCCGGCTGGTGGTGGTTTGTGCCATCACCACGTAAAAACTTGCAGGGTGCTCGCGGAAGATGGTGACACTGCGCAAGCTGCGGTTCTGATAGTCCAAGGTGTCAAATACCGGCTGCCCCACCGTGCCAAGACGCCCAGACAAACCGGCATGGCCGGCCACCAAACTGCCATCGGGTCGCAACACGGCAAAGAACAAGGCCTCGCTTTGGTCAAACAAGACCGTGCTCATCTCTTGGGCCGACAAACTCAACGCCAAACCACCCGTGTCGAAATCGGCCGTGGGACGTACATGGCTGGCCAACAAGTAGGCGTCATCCAACAAAGCCCGGTCATAGGCCTGCTGGGTGAAATAGGTGGCAATGCCCACGACCAGGGCCGAACCCAGCAGCCAAGTCAGCGCCAGTGGCAGCAACACATGGCGCAACAAGCGGTTGCGCAAAGAAGGTTTCTTCGCCAGTCGCTGCGTCGTCATGGCTGCTCCTCCAGGAAATACCCCATACCTCGCAAGGTGCGGATCGTGGCTCCAGTATCTGCCAATTTTTTTCGCAAACGCGAGATGAACGCCTCCAGCGCGTTATCGCCCAAAGCTTCGTCAAAGCCCGACAACTTGTCAGACAGCACACGTTTGCTGACGGTGCGCCCCGGGGGCGTCATCAACTCCCACAGCACCTCAAACTCACGCGCAGGCAAAGCCAAATCGACCTCGTCCACCAAGATGCGGCGGTTCTTACGCTGCAACACCAAGCGGCCCACCTGCACCACATCGTCGGCGCCTAGGCTGCGTCGCACCAAGGCGCGCAAGCGTGCCTCGACCTCTTCGAGGTCAAACGGTTTGCCCAAGTAATCGTCTGCACCCGCGTCCAATCCGGCAATGCGTTCGTCGGTTCGGTTGCGCGCGGTCAACACCAACACCGGCGTGCGGTCGCCGCGACGACGGGCCTCGCGCAGCAGTTGCAAACCACTGCCAGATGCTGCATGCAGCTGCCCATTCAAGGGCAAGTTCAGGTCCAGCAATACCGCGTCGTAGGCCTGCACTTGCCAATAGTGAGAGGCCTCTTCCAAATGACTCGCCGCATCCACGCGGTGTCCCGCATCGCTCAGGCTGCGCAGCATGACCGCTTGAAGCACGGCATCGTCTTCGATCAGCAAAATTCGCACGGATGTAGAAAAAAGTAATGGTCAGGCGTTGGTCAGGGAGGATGCGCGATAAACGCTGTATGAGCATACGACAGAACCTGCAACCGCGCCGCCTGAGTTGGGTCTTAGGACTGGTCTTACCCGTGTGGGTCAGCGTCGCCTGTGCCGAAACCTTGGGCCTGACCCAAGTGCTCGAAGCGGCACGCAACAACCTCGATGTGTCGATGGCACAACAAGTCGCCGAAGCGGCACGCGCCGACGTGTTGGCGGCAGACCGGTCACCGTTCCCGATCTTCACCGCCAAGACCAGCCAGATGGACTTGGAGCACGGCATTGGCGCCGGCACATTTGGCCAAAAGAAGATCGACAAGTCCGGGGGCATTGACTGGACGTGGGAGCGCGGCAACAAACGTGGCTTACGCACCCAAAGCGCCGAGCGCCAAGCCAACGCCGCCATCGCCGACCTGCAAGACATGCGGATGACGCAACAACTCGGAGCTGCGTCAGCTTATTTCGATTTGCTGGCCGCCATAGAACGCAACCGCGAAATGCAGGCACTTGCCAGCAGCGCCAGACAACTGGCACAAAGCGCCACGGTGCGACTGAAAGCCGGTGATTTGTCGGCCCAAGAGTCGGCGCGTCTTGAAATTGAAGCCCAGCGCGCACAAGCCGATGCACACAGCGCACAGCTCGACCAAGAGCGCGCCGTTCTGCAACTGGGCCAGTTCACCAACCTGCGCATCAACCTCAAAACTTGGCAGATCAACGCCGATTGGCCACAACTTCAAACCATGCTGGACCTCAGCACAGTGCAAGAGGCCTGGATAGACCAGCGCCCGGATGTATTGGCCGCGCTCGAACGCGTGTCTGCTGCGCGTGGCGCGCTTGAGTTGGCACAAGCCCAAAAGAAATCTGACCTGACCCTCGGCAGCAGCCTGGACCACTACCCCTCGCAATCGAGACGTCTGCTCGAGTTGCGGGTCTCGGTACCTTTGCAATGGGGCTATGGCTATGAGGGTGAGATTGGCCGCGCACAAGCCCAGCTGACTTTGGCCCAAGACCTGTTGGACAAAACGCGTCGTGACGCCTTGGCCGATTTCCAACGCCTGCTGCAAGAACGAAATGCCGCCCAACAACGCGAAGCCCTGTACGAACAAGACATCTTGCCGCGGGCGCGCCGCGTGGCCGAACAAGCCGAGTTGGCTTACACGCACGGCGCCTCCTCCTTGACCGATTTGCTCGATGCGCGTCGCACCTTGCGCAGCACCTTGATTGAAGCCGCCTTCACCCGCGCCGACTATGCCAAAGCACACACCGCCTGGCAGTTGCGCACATCCCCTGCGAACCCCAGCACACGCTGAGCCCGACACACCATGAACCACGACAACACCAGCGAACCCAATAAGCTGCAAACCCTCTTGAACACGCCGACAAAACGCTGGAGCGCCGCTGTTGGCTTGCTGGCGTTGCTGACCCTGGGCTTCTGGCTGAGCAAACCCGAGTTGGCCGCACACCCGGTCATCGCTCAGCCCATCGTGCAAGGCCAACAACTGCGCTTTCCTGCCGGCCACCCTCAGCTGGCCTTGCTGGGCACATCGCCTGCTGTTGCCGCACAGAGTGTGACCATTGATTTGCCAGCACGTTTGGTGTGGAACGAAGAGCGTACCCAAAGGATCTATCCTGCATTCGCAGGACGCGTGGTGCAACTCAACGCGGATGTCGGGCAAAACGTCAAGGCAGGTCAAGTGTTGGCCACGTTTGCCTCTCCCGATTTCGGTGCCGCACAAGCCGACACCGCCAAGGCGCTTGCCGATGCCCGTTTGACCGAGCGCGCCTTGGCACGGCAACAAACCCTGTTCAATGCGGGCATCGTGTCGCGCAAAGACCTGGAGCAGGCCGAAGCTGACGCATCGCGTGCGCAAGCCGAGGTGGCGCGGGCACAAGCGCGCACCAGCATGTATGGCAGCGGCGGCTTAATAAACCAAAAGCTGGGGGTGTCAGCCACCATCTCCGGCGTGGTGGTGGAACGCAACCTCAGCGCAGGCCTGGAAGTGCGCCCCGACCAAGGCGGCCCCGGCAATCCAGCCTTGTTTGTGGTGAGCGACCCCAGTTCGTTGTGGGTTCAAATTGATGCGCGCGAGTCTGACGTGGCATCCCTCAAACCAGGCACCAAAATTGAACTGGTGTTGCCCAATCTCGTGGGCCAAAAGTTCGAAGCCACGATTGCGGCCACGGGCGACTTCATCGACCCAACGAGCCGAACCATCAAGGTCCGCGCCGTGATCGACAACCGACAGCGTTTGCTCAAAGCCGAGATGCTGGGCACGGCGCGCATCGAACGTCAGCTCGCTGCAGGTGTGTTGGTGCCCGCCAGCGCTGTGCAGCTGCGCGGCACCGAACACTGGTGCTATGTACAAACCGAGCCCGGCGTGTTTGAACCGCGTCGCGTGCGTCTGGGCTATGAAGGCTTGCAAGAGGTACTGATCGTTGACGGCCTCAAAGCCAACGAACAGATCGTTAAAGACAACAGCTTGCTGCTGGCGCGCGAATTCAGAAACGCCGAGGAGCAAGCCAAAACACACACGCCTGCAGCCGCCCCTGGAGCTGCCGCCCCATGAAACGGCTGATCCACTATGCGCTGAACCAGCCCCTGTTTATTCTGCTGGGCACGCTGCTGTTCATCATGTCCGGTGTGGTTGCCTTCAACAACCTGTCGGTGGAAGCATTTCCAGATGTCACCGACACGCAGGTCACGGTGATTGCGCTCTATCCTGGGCGCGCGGCGGAAGAGGTTGAAAAAGAGGTTTCTCTGCCCATCGAAGTGGCGCTGTCGGGCTTGCCCAACTCGATTCGGGTGTTCTCGCACACGCAGTTTGGACTGTCTTTCACCGTCGTCACCTATGACGACAAAGCCGAAGTCAATTTGGCGCGCCAACAAGTCAACGAGCGCTTGCGCGGCGTCGACTTGCCACCTGGCGTCGAGGCCGAAGTCATGCCCAATGCCACGCCCGTGGGCGAGATCATGCGCTATCGCCTCAAAGGCGACGGCAAAACATCCACCGAGCTGCGCACCATCGAAGACTGGACCGTCGAGCGCGCCTTGCGCCAGATTCCCGGTGTGGCCGATGTGGTGGGCATGGGCGGCTACATCAAACAGTACGAGGTGCAACCCGACTTGCAAAAACTGCGCGCCTACAAACTCACGCTGCAAGACTTGCAAGATGCGCTGGGCCGAGGCAACGCCAACGCGGGTGGCAGTTATGTGGCGCAAGGCGCACAGCAGTTCGCCATCCGTGGGTTGGGCCTGTTGCGCTCGGCCGATGACATTGGACAAATTGTGGTCACCGCCCGAAGCAACACACCCGTGCTGGTGCGCGACGTGGCCAAAGTCAGCGTTGGTGCGGTCCCCAGATTAGGCACCGTAGGACAAGACATGGACGACGATGTGGTGACCGGCATCGTGATCATGCGCAAAGGCGAAAACCCCAGCGTAGTGCTCAAAGGCGTCAAAGAAAAAATTGCCGACCTGAACAAGCGTGTGCTGCCTCACGGGGTGCAAATCGAGCCCTTCTACGACCGCTCATGGCTGATGGGCAAAACCTTGACCACGGTGTTCAAAAACTTGGTCGAAGGTGCGCTGCTGGTCTCGTTGGTGCTTTACCTGTTCCTGTCCAACATGCGCGCCTCTTTGGCGGTGGTAGTGGTAATTCCGCTGGCCTTGCTGGCCACGTTCTTGGGCCTCAAGATCATGGGTGTGCCGGCCAACTTGCTGAGCCTGGGCGCGATGGACTTTGGCATCATCGTGGATGGTGCCGTGATCGTGATTGAAAACATCATGCATCGCTTGGCCGAACGCGGCGAGGGCATGAACGAGAAAGAGCGTCGCGCGCTGATCACCAACGCAGCCAATGAGGTGGGGCGTCCTACTTTGTTCTCGATGTTGATCATCATTGCGGCGCACATTCCGATTTTTGCGTTGCAACGCCATGAGGGCCGCATCTTCCAGCCGATGGCCTTGTCGGTGACCACGGCACTGATTGGGGCTTTAATTTTTTCACTCACCTTGGTGCCTTTACTGGCCTACTGGATGTTGCGAAAAGGCATTCCGCACGGCGACAACCGGCTGGTGGCATGGGCCAAACAGGTGTACACGCCGGTGCTGGACTGGGCGATTGACAAACCCCGCAAAGTGGTCACGATCGCGTTGAGCTGTTTTGCCTTGTCCATCGTAGCGGCAGCGCATTTGGGCTCGGAGTTCTTGCCTGAGCTCAACGAAGGCACCTTCTGGGTCAACTGGGACATGCCGGCCAGCGTGTCACAAGAAGAGGCGGCCAAGATTTTGCGCAAAGCGCGCCTGCAACTGCTCACCGTGCCCGAAGTACGCACCGTGGTGTCCAAAGCCGGGCAGCCCGAAGACGGCACAGATCCTAAAACGCTCAGCATGGCCGAAGTGTTTGTCGACGTGAAGCCGGTCGAAGAATGGCGCAAGGGCATGACGCGCGAGCTGCTGATTGAAGAGATGGACGAAAAGCTGGCCGTGATACCGGGCGTAGACCCCGCGTTCTCGATGCCGATTCGTGACAACGTGCTGGAGTCAATTTCACAAATCAAAGGCCAGATCGTGGTCAAAGTCTCGGGCGACGATTTGGCCGAGCTGCGCCGCACCACGGAAGCCATGCAACGCGAGTTCAAACAAGTGCAAGGGGTGCAACGCGCCGAGATTGACCGCTTGGGCGAAGTGCCACAGCTGGTGATCGACATTGACCGCGATCGCGCCTCGCGCTTGGGCCTGAATGTGGGCGATGTGCAAGACGTGATCGAGTCAGCACTCGCCGGGCGCGCCACCACCCAAATTTGGGAGGGTGAGCGCAAGTTCAGCGTGGTGTTGCGACTGCCGGGCGACAAGCGAACGGTGGCCAGTTTGCCCACCACCGCCATCGCCATGCCGGGCGGGGGCTACACCACGCTTGAGACGGTGGCCACCATCCGACAAGCCAGCGGCGCCATGAACATTGCGCGTGAGGCGGGCAGGCGCACGATGGCCATTGGCATTTTTGTCAAAGGCCGCGATATGGGATCGGTCGTCGCCGACATGAAAGCACGTGTGGCCAAGAACGTGACGATTGCCGACAACTACGCGGTTACCTGGTCAGGCGAATTTGAAAACCAAGAACGCGCCATGCAACGTTTGGCGGTGGTGGTGCCCATTTCGCTGTTGTTGATTTTTGTGCTGCTGTTTGACGCGTTTGCGTCGTTCAAAACGGCAGGCCTGATTTTGCTCAACGTGCCTTTGGCTTTGATTGGTGGCTTTGTGGCGCTGTGGATTTTCAGCATTCCCTTGTCGGTGTCTGCGGCGATTGGCTTTATCGCGCTGTCCGGCCAAGCGGTGCTCAACGGTGTGGTGATGTTGTCGGTGTTTCAGCAGCTGCGCAACGCCGGTCTCTCCGTGATGGACGCTGTCAAAGAGGGCGCCTTGCAACGTTTGCGCACGGTCTTAATGACAGCGATGTTGGCAGCGCTGGGTTTACTGCCGATGGCGCTGAGCCACGACATTGGTTCGGAGACGCAACGGCCCTTGGCGATTGTGGTGATTGGTGGCTTGTTCACCGCCACGCTGCTGACTTTGGTGGTGTTGCCCGCTTTGTATGTGGCTTGGTTCTCCAACAGCCCCAAGCCACCTAGCCACAACGGTCACTGATTTTTCTCAGACCCCGCCCGTGGTGACCAACGCTTGAGGAGCAAGGCGTTGGTCATCACACTGACCGAGCTCAAGGCCATGGCCGCACCCGCCATCACCGGGCTCAAGTAGCCCAAGGCGGCCAACGGTATGCCCGCCGCGTTGTAGGCAAAGGCCCAAAACAAGTTTTGCCGAATCTTGGCCACGGTGCGGCGTGAGATGTCCAGCGCCGCACCGACCAAAGCCACCTCGCCGCGCATGAGCGTGATGCCTGCGGCTTGCATGGCCACGTCGGTGCCGCCCCCGTTGGGGTTGGCCATGGCCATGCCGACATCTGCGGCCGCCAAGGCGGGCGCATCGTTGATGCCGTCCCCCACAAAAGCCACCACCCGACGGGCCCCGTTGTCGCCCTGCTGCAAGCGTTGCACCAAGGCAGATTTGTCCCCCGGCAACACCTCGGCATGCACTTCGTCGTCGCGCAGTCCTAAGCGTTGCGCCATGGCACGTGCCGCGCCCCAGTTGTCGCCCGAGACCATGACCAAGCGCAAACCGCGTGCGCGCAACGCGGCCAAGGCGGCTTGCACACCCGGTTTCGGCGCGTCACCAAAGGCCAACAAGGCGCGCGGCAACAACTGCGCCGTGTCGCCCGAACCCACGCGCTCCACCAACACCGAGACCGTGGCGCCTTGGGCCTGCAAGGCCTGCGCTTGCACCTCCCAGGGCGCGGCTTGGCTGGCTGTGTCTGTCACGTTCAACACGGTCATCCAGCGCAAACTGCCCAACAGCAAGGCGCGCCCCTGCACCAGGCCTTCGCTGCCATAACCAGGCACAGCACGCACGGTGCCTGGGGCCGCCAACACCAGGCTCTGGGCCTTGGCGGCCTGCACCACGGCGCGGGCCAGAGGGTGCTCGCTGCCGCTTTGCAAGCTGGCGGCCATGCTCAGCCAAGCGTCAGCGGCCTCGGCGGTGCCTGCGACGGGTGTGAGCGAGAGCAGCCGTGGTTGGCCCACCGTCAGCGTGCCCGTTTTGTCAAAGGCCACCGTGTCCACGCGGTGGGCCAGCTCCAGCGCTTGCACGTCTTTGATCAAGATGCCATGCTGGGCCGCGACGCCCGTGCCCGCCATGATGGCGGCCGGCGTGGCCAGCCCCAGGGCACACGGACAGGCAATGACCAACACGGCCACGGCATGGATGAGCGACAGCTCGACGCTGTGGCCACTCCACCACCAGGCCAGCAAGGTCAGCAAGGCCAACACCAACACCACGGGCACAAACACTGCGGAGACTTGATCCACCAGACGTTGAATGGGGGCCTTGGCCGATTGCGCGTCTTCCACCAAACGGATGATGTTGGCCAAGACGGTAGCGGTTCCGGTGGCCAAGACCTGCATGACCACACGCCCTTCACCGTTGATGCTGCCACCCGTCAAGCGGGCCCCAACACCCTTGGGCACAGGCAGCGGTTCGCCCGTGAGCATGGATTCGTCGAGTTGAGAGTCGCCCGCCAAGACCCGGCCATCGGCGGGGACTCGCTCGCCTGGCAACACCACCACACGGTCGCCCACCAACAGCTCTTCAATGGGAATGTCTTGTTCGCCATCCGGCCCGATGACGCGCGCGCGCGCGGGACGCAAGGCATGCAGCGCACGAATGGCGTCGGTGGTTTGACGTTTGGCGCGGGCCTCCAACCATTTGCCCAGAAGCACCAACGTGATGACCACCGCCGAACCCTCGAAATACAAGTGCACCATGGTGCCCGCAGGTGACGACCACCATAACCACACCGACAAGGCCCAGCCGGCCGTGGTGCCCAGGGCCACCAACAAGTCCATGTTGCCTGTGCCCGCCAGCAAGGCGTGCCAACCCGCTTTGTAGAAACGCGCGCCCAACACAAACTGCACGGGCGTGGCCAACAAAAATTGCCACAGCGCAGGCAGCATCCAATGCTGGCCCAACACGTCCCCCAGCATGGGCAACACCAAGGGCAAGCTCAACACCAAACCAGCCAACACCGGAAAGAAACCCACCCACGGACCTGCGGCTTGTTGTTCCAGGTGCTCGGGTGCCAGGGGCTCATACCCGGCATCACGGACCGCACGACGCAAGCGCGCTTCGTGGCTGGCGTCGTCGTCATTCCAGACTACACGCGCGGACTCCGTGGCCAAATTGACGCTGACATCCGTTACCCCTGGCAGTTTGGCGATGGCTCGCTCCACACGGGCCACGCATGAGGCGCAGGTCATGCCGCCAATGCCAATGTCACAGGTGGTATCACTCATAAGCGTTAAGCTTACTCCTTTGTTAAGGAGCCACTGATGAATCACACCTTCCAAGTGCAAGGCATGACTTGCGGTCACTGCGAGATGGCGGTCAAGAAAGCCGTGTTGCGTCTCGACCCCGAAGCCAAGGTGGTGATTGACCGAGCACACAACAAAGTAGACGTCGACAGCACACAAGCGCATGAGATATTGGCAAAGGCTATTGCGCAAGAAGGGTACGAAGTCGCATGAGCCCCATCACATTACCCCGCGGTGTAGAGCGCTTGGTGCGCGGCCAAGACACACAAGACGGCGCAGGGGTTCGCCTCACACGCGTGTTGTCACACGATTTGCAACAGCGCTTGGACCCGTTTTTGATGCTTGACGCCTTTGGCAGCGACAAACCCGATGACTACATCGCTGGGTTTCCCAACCACCCCCACCGTGGCTTTGAAACCGTGACCTACATGATTGCAGGTCGCATGCGGCATCGTGACAGCGGTGGCCATGAAGGCTTGCTGCAAAACGGTGGTGTGCAATGGATGACCGCAGGACGCGGCTTGGTACACAGCGAGATGCCCGAGCAAGAAGAAGGCGTGATGGAGGGGTTTCAGCTCTGGCTCAACCTGCCCGCTAAAAACAAGCTGTGTGAGCCCTGGTACCGTGACATTCAAAGTGCGGACATTCCCGAAGTGACCACGCCTGAGCAGGTGTTGGTGCGGGTAATTGCTGGCACGGCCCACGGAGTCACCGGGGCCGTGACGCGCGAGCATACCGAGCCGCTTTATGTGGATGTGCATTTCCCCGATCGCGATGGGGTGGTTCTGGAACAGGCGATTCCGTTCAGCCACCATGCGTTCCTTTACGTGTACCGAGGGGAGTTGGAGGTGGTGCAGGGCAACACCAGCACCGCCGTGCCTGCGCAACGCATGGCGATATTGAGCGATGACGGCGACGGCGTGGTGCTGCGCGGCCAAGCCAACACCCGCGCCATCTTGATCGCGGGCAAACCCCTGCACGAACCCATTGCCCAATATGGTCCGTTTGTGATGAACACACGCGAAGAGTTGGCGCAAGCGGTGGACGATTTCCGCGCCGGTTTGATGGGTTGAGTCACACAACTTTACGAAACTTGTTGTGTCGCTCAAGGCAGCGATACATGCGCGGCGCAAAGTCTGAACTTGAGAGAAGCATGTCGCTTCTTGATTCAAAGGACTCTGTCATGACCCGTTTCACACTTTCACGGTTAACACGCGCATCCACACTGGCCGGGCTTGGCCTGGTCATGAGTCTGGGTGTTCACGCCCAAGGCATGGGCGGCATGGGTATGCCAGGCGACGTCATGCAGGGGCACCACCCCATGGGAGAGAACAAAGCGCAACAGGCACACATGGCGCAGCGCTGGGAAGCGAGACAACAAGACCTCAAGGCCAAGCTCAAACTCAGCAGCGGGCAAGAAACTGCATGGCATGCTTTTATTCAAGCAGTGAAGCCGCCATACAAACCAGCCCTCTCGCCCTTAGACCATGAGGCCTTGGCCAAAATGAGCACGCCCGAACGCTTGGACAAAACGGCGGCCTTCCAAGAGGCGCATCAAGCCGAGATGCAAGCCCATATGAAACAACGCAGCGATGCGACCAAGCAGTTTTATGCGCAGCTGAGCACGGAACAACAGAGGATCTTTGATGCGCTAACCTTGCCACGCGAACCCCACAACAGGGGCCGCATGGGCCAAGGCCCGGCCAGCAAAACCGATTAAACGTCGATGTTGGCAGCGCGCAAAGCGTTGCTTTCGATGAAGTGGCGACGAGGCTCCACCTCGTCACCCATCAACATGGTGAACACGCGGTCGGCTTCGATCGCATCGTCAATTTGCACGCGCAACAAGCGACGAACGTTAGGGTCCATGGTGGTTTCCCATAACTGCTCGGGGTTCATCTCACCCAATCCCTTGTAGCGTTGACGTGCGGTGGCGTGTTCGGCCTGCGCAATCAACCAACGCATGGCGATGCGGAAGTCGCTGACTTTTTCTTCTTTGGCTTTCTCGCCCTCACCGCGCTGGACGCGTGAGCCTTCGCTGAGCAAGCCACGGAAGGTTTGCGCCGCTTCGGCCAACGCAGCATAGTCCGCACCGTGCACAAAGTCTTGGGTGATGACACTGCTCTTGACGTTGCCGTGGTGGCTGCGGCTGATGCGCAAAATGGGTTTGTCGGTGCGCACATCAAACTCGCCCGACGCTTCAGAGCCACTACCCAACTCGCGCAATTTGGCCTGCATGGCCACAGCAGAGGCCTCGGCGTCGGCCACTGTGTCGAGGTTGACCGACACGCCGTCAGCCATGGCGCGCAGCGCTTCTGCATCCATGAACCCGCTCAAACGCGCGATGACCGCTTCTGCGAGTTGATGCTTGCGCGCCAATTCGGCCAAGGTGTCCCCACTCAAGGTTTGGGGATTGGCGCCACCGGTGGTGATGCTGGCGTCTTTGAGCGCGATGCGCAGCAAGAAAGTGTCCAGTGCGGGGCCGTCTTTGAGGTATTGCTCTTCTTTGCCCACTTTGACTTTGTAGAGCGGTGGTTGCGCAATGTAGATGTGTCCGCGCTCGACCAACTCTGGCATTTGCCGATAGAAAAAGGTCAATAACAATGTACGGATGTGTGCACCGTCGACGTCCGCATCCGTCATGATGATGATGCGGTGGTAACGCAATTTGTCAACATTGAAGTCGTCTGTGGCTGACTTACCCGATTCGGCACTGGCTTTGCCGATGCCGGTGCCCAAAGCCGTGATGAGGGTCAAGATTTCGTTGCTGGTGAGCAGTTTTTCATACCGTGCTTTTTCAACGTTCAAGATCTTGCCGCGCAAGGGCAGGATGGCTTGAAATTTACGGTCGCGTCCTTGTTTGGCTGAACCACCCGCGGAGTCACCCTCGACGATGTAGATTTCGCACAAGGCAGGGTCTTTTTCTTGACAGTCGGCCAACTTGCCTGGCAAGCCCATGCCGTCCAAGACCCCTTTTCGGCGTGTCATCTCACGCGCTTTGCGTGCGGCTTCACGGGCACGCGCTGCGTCCACGATCTTGCCGCAAATGATCTTGGCGTCGTTGGGTCGCTCTTGCAAATAGTCGGTCAGCGTTTTGGCCACGATGTCTTCCACCGGTGCACGCACTTCGCTGGACACCAACTTGTCTTTGGTCTGGCTGCTGAATTTGGGCTCGGGGACTTTCACCGACAACACACAGCACAAGCCTTCACGCATGTCGTCGCCAGTGACTTCAACTTTGGCTTTTTTGGCGAAGTCGTTTTCTTCGATGTATTTGTTGATGACGCGTGTCATGGCCGCACGCAGGCCCGTCAGATGGGTGCCACCATCACGCTGAGGGATGTTGTTGGTGAAACACAGCACGCTCTCGTTGTAACCGTCGTTCCACTGCATGGCCACTTCGACACCAATGCTGGTGCCAGGAATGCCACCATAGGTGTCTGCTGGACGCTCGCCTTCGGCATAAAACGCATTGGGGTGCAACACTTTTTTACCGGAGTTGATGAAGTCAACAAAGCCTTTGACACCACCAGCACCCGAAAAATCATCTTCTTTGCCTGTGCGTTCATCGATCAAGCGAATGCGCACACCGTTGTTCAAGAAACTCAGTTCGCGCAAGCGTTTGCTCAAGATTTCGTAATGGAAGTCGCTGTTTTGCGTGAAGATTTCCACGTCGGGCAGAAAGTGAACTTCGGTGCCTCGTTTTTCTGTGTCGCCTGTGATCTTCATCGGCGAGACTTCAACCCCATTGACGACTTCAATCAAACGGTTTTGTACAAAGCCTTTGGCAAATTCCAAGGTGTGGACTTTGCCGTCGCGGCGAACAATCAGGCGCAAGGATTTGGACAAAGCGTTGACGCACGACACACCCACACCATGCAGGCCACCCGAGACCTTGTAGCTGTTTTGGTTGAACTTGCCTCCAGCATGCAGCTCGGTCAGGGCAATTTCAGCGGCGCTGCGTTTGGGTTCGTGCTTGTCGTCCATCTTGACACCGGTGGGAATGCCGCGGCCGTTGTCTGTGACGCTGATCGAGTTGTCGCTGTGGATGGTGACCACGATGTCGTCACAGTGGCCTGCCAATGCTTCATCGATGGAGTTGTCCACCACTTCGAACACCAAGTGGTGCAAGCCTGTGCCGTCCGAGGTATCGCCGATGTACATGCCAGGGCGTTTGCGCACAGCTTCTAGGCCTTCAAGAATTTGTATCGATCCCTCGCCATAGCCTTCTAGGTTAGCTTCTGGATTGGGGGTATTTGAAGTAGGTTCGGTCATGGCAAGTTTTCGTTCGCGCTGCACCATGCATCGCGGGATCTGTGAAAAAATTAGAGTCAAACGCCTGTCAGATGCGCATGGGCATCACAACGTATTTGAAGGTGGCGTTTTCAGGGATCGTGATCAAAGCCGAACTGTTGGAATCTGCCAAGTCAATTTGAACCATGTCTTGGTCCATGTTGGTCAATGCATCAATGAGGTAAGTGACGTTGAAGCCGATTTCGATGGCATCACCACCGTAATCAATTTCCAGTTCGTCCACGGCTTCTTCTTGTTCTGCGTTGCTGGATGCAACACGCAGCAAACCAGGCTCGAGATTCAAACGAACACCTTTGAATTTCTCGCTGGTCAAGATGGCCGTGCGTTGCAAGGTTGCCAACAAGGCAGTACGGCCCAAGGTGATGGTATTTTTGTGATTCTTAGGAATCACACGGTTGTAGTCAGGGAATTTGCCTTCAACCAATTTGGTCACGAATTCCATGCCTTCAAAACTAAATTTGGCTTGGTTGCTGGCGAACTGCATGTCAATGGCACCCTCTTTGTCGCTTAAGAGGCGCTGCATTTCCAAGACTGTTTTACGCGGCAAGATAACTTCTTGGCGTGGCACCTCAACGTCCAAGGTGGCTGAAGCGAATGCCAGGCGGTGACCATCGGTGGCCACCAAGCTCAGTTGCTTGCCCTCAGCAACAAACAGGATGCCGTTGAGGTAGTAACGGATGTCATGGATGGCCATGGCAAACGAGACCTGGTGCAACAACTCTTTCAAAGTCTTTTGTGGAACGCTAAAAGCAGGGCCAAAACTGGCGGCCTCTTGAACCAAGGGAAAGTCTTCTGCTGGCAAGGTTTGTAAAGTAAAACGACTTTTTCCGCCTTTGAGGATGACTTTGTTCTGGCTCGATTCCAAGCTGACGGTTTGGTCCGATGGCATGGTGCGAAGAATGTCAATCAGCTTTCGGGCGCCAATCGTGGTTGTGAAGTTGCCTGAATCACCGTCGAGTTCGGCCGTTGTCCGTATTTGAATTTCTAAATCGCTGGTGGTCACTTGCAGCGATGCACCTGTTTTGCGAATCAACACATTGGCCAATATGGGCAAGGTATGGCGGCGCTCCACAATGCCTGCAACAGATTGCAGCACCGCAAGTACCTTGTCTTGTGTAGCCTTGAGAACGATCATGGTTTCCTCTTGATTTCTTAATTTAAATTAGTAGTAGTAGATAAGCACAGCAGGTTACTGTGGAAAACACCATTTTCCTCTTTTTTTTCAAGCACTTGAGTTCTCTTTCATGCTGTTGGCAAGCCTGTTTTTTGGTGTGTCATCAAACTGGATAACTTCATCAGGTGTATGTCTTCTGTGGATAAGTCGTGACTTGTTATCAAATCATCCACAGCTTTGCACAGAGGGTTTCTAACCTTTGAGTGTTTGTTCAAGCACATGAAGTTGTTGGTTGAGTTCTGTCAATTGCAAGCGTTCTGCCGTGATCTTACGAACTGCATGAAGTACCGTGGTGTGATCTCTGCCACCAAAAAGTTCTCCAATTTCCGGCAGACTTTTTTGTGTCAGTTCCTTAGCCAGATACATGGCGATTTGTCTGGGTCTCGCAATTGAAGCAGGACGCTTCTTGGAATACATGTCTGCAACTTTGATCTTGTAATAATCCGCGACTGTTTTCTGAATGTTTTCAACAGAAATTTGTCGATTTTGAATCGACAACAAGTCTCTCAACGCATCGCGTGCAAGTTGAATTGAAATTTCTTTTTGGTTAAAACGGGAATACGCCAGTATTTTTCTCAGTGCACCCTCTAGTTCACGCACGTTGGAGCGAACATTTTTTGCAACGAAAAATGCAACTTCTTCAGGCATTTCGGTTCCTTCGTTGCGTGCCTTGCTGATCAAAATGGCCACCCGCATTTCAAGTTCTGGGGGCTCAATCGCTACAGTCAGACCTGCATCAAAGCGTGACACCAAACGTTCGTGGATGTCGGTCAAACCCTTGGGGTAGGTGTCGCTGGTCATCACAATGTGTGATTTTTTGGCCAGCAAGGCTTCAAAGGCATTGAAAAACTCTTCCTGGGTTCGCTCTTTGTTGGCAAAAAACTGAACATCATCGATGAGCAGCAAGTCCAAGGAGTGGTAACGCTCTTTGAATTCGTCAAAGGTTTTGCGCTGATAGGCCTTAACCACATCCGAAACAAATTGTTCTGCATGGATGTAGAGAACTTTGGCGTCAGGGCGCTCTGCCAGCAGCTTATTGCCCACCGCATGAACCAAATGGGTCTTGCCCAAACCGACACCACCATAAATAAACAGTGGGTTGTACAGTTGTCCTGGCATGGTGGCCACGTGCATGGCCGCCGCCCTGGCCATTCGGTTGGCCGTGCCCTCGACCAAACTGTCAAACGTCAATGCGGTGTTGAGCCGTGTGCGCGGTCCATTGGGGGCAGACTCTTCTAAACCAATCAGACTCTCTGGCAAAGCCTCTAATTCTTGAGAAAAAGGCAGAGAGCGAGATTTTATCGGCTGTTCTTTAGGAGTGATCGCTAACTCAAGCTGAACAGGCTGGCCATACATCTGGTGCAGGATGCTGGCGATTCGATGTGCGTATTGAGCTCGAATCCAATCGAGCTTGAAACGATTCCCGACCAAAACCACCACCCGGCTCAG
Organism: Comamonadaceae bacterium; assembly: GCA_947451285.1. Lineage (GTDB taxonomy): Bacteria > Pseudomonadota > Gammaproteobacteria > Burkholderiales > Burkholderiaceae_C > Limnohabitans. Next base: position 7,201 of record CANFYL010000009.1, on the reverse strand, counting down.
GTCGTCAGCCACGGTGGCTGTGAGTGGCTTGATCCATGTGTTGAACTGTTGCTCTGGCAGTTCTTGCGCCAATTGGTCGACACAAGCTTGCCACAAACCGTCGCCAGAACCTGCTGGCAAGCCGTCTGAACTGTTGGATGGTGGAGCGCCCTGGATCATGAGTTTTTCTGTGGATAGGTACGCGCAAAAGGAACGCGGTGACAGACTTTATCAAAAATTTATCCACAGGATGAATAAAAAACAGAGGGAACCAAAACTTAGCCATTCTTGGCGTGGGCGCACGGGCTTGCTGAGCCCTGAAAAATTTGCGATAATTATCGGTTTCCCTGATCGACAGGGTTCAGATATTTGGAATCAACATGAAACGCACTTACCAGCCTTCAAAAACCCGCCGCGCTCGCACCCATGGCTTTTTGGTCCGCATGAAAACCCGTGGCGGCCGTGCCGTGATCAACGCACGTCGTGCCAAAGGCCGCAAGCGCTTGGCCGTCTGACCGTTTGCGCAATCACAAACAATTGCGGCACGTGCAGCGCTGTGGTGCATTTGAAGCAATGGGCTGAATTTCAAGCAGTGATGCGTTCAGGAGTTGCCGCTAAAACAGCGCATTTCGTTTTGCATCAATGGCCAGTCACTCGACATCACGCGGTGGGGCTTGAGTTTGAAAAAACTCAGGCCCCATTTGCCGATGGCGTGATGTGTTTGGGAGCCTTAACGCCTAAGCGCTGGGCTAAGCGAGCGGTCACACGCAACCTGATCAAGCGACAGATACATCACGTGTCCAAAGCCTTCGAACCGCGCCTGCCCGCAACGGCGTATGTCGTGCGTTTGCGGGCAAGCTTTGACCCTGAAACCTTTCTCAGTGCATCGTCTGCGCCTCTTAAACAGTGTGTGCGTGACGAATTGACACAATTGTTTGACAAAGTTCTGTTGCCATGATGCAAGGCTTTCTAATTCTCTGTGTGCGTGCCTACCGTTTGTTGCTCAGTCCTTGGCTTGGCTCTGGCTGCAGGTTCGAGCCCACGTGTTCTGCGTATGCGCTTGACGCACTGCAAACACATGGCGCAGCGCATGGCGGTTATCTGACCGCGTGTCGCTTGTTGCGTTGTCATCCATGGTGTGCAGGCGGGCAAGACCCCGTACCTGCAAAGCCGCTCATTTTTTCTCACCTTCTGCCATCCTCCAACTCTGGAAGAAATCTTCATGAATGACATTCGTCGCACCATTTTGTGGGTGATTTTTGGGTTTTCCATGGTCCTGCTGTGGGACCAATGGCAAGTGCACAACGGCAACAAAGCCACATTTTTCCCGGCGCCAGCAACGGCTGCCAAAGAAAACCGTAGCCCTGCGGCGTCAAGCGTCACGCAAGCCGCCGATGTTCCTCCAGCACTCACGGGTGCGGGGCCTGCTGTTTTGCCGGGCGCAGAAAAATCGACCAACCAAAACAAAGAGTTCGTGGACGTGCAGAGTGATGTCCTGAAACTGCGTTTCGACACCGATGGCGCAACGCTTGCAAGGCTTGAGTTTTTGCAGCATGCCGATGTCAACCATGCTGGGAAAAACGTCATCTTGCTCGATGACAGCGCGGAGCGCATTTATCAGGCGCAAACAGGGTTGATTGGCAGTGCCACAGGGGAGGGCTTGCCGACACACAAGACACGCATGAGTGTGCGACCCGGACCGCGCGAGTTGGACAAAAACGCCAACGAATTGACGGTGGTTTTCGAGTCGCCTGTCCAAGGCGGGTTGAAGCTGGTGAAAACATTCACCCTCAAGCGTGGCGCCTATGACGTGGCGGTCAAGCACGACATCGTCAACGTTGGGCAACAAGACATTGCCCCACAGCTGTATTTCCAGTTGGTCCGTGATGGCAACAAACCCGTCGGCGAATCGTCTTTTTACTCCACGTTCACGGGTCCTGCGGTGTACACAGAGGCCAAGAAGTATCAGAAAGTGGAGTTTGCAGACATCAAAAAGAAAAAAGTGGATGTTGAAAAAGAGTCTGCGAACGGCTACATCGCCATGGTGCAGCACTACTTTGTCAGCGCCTGGGTGTTGCCTGATGGCCTCAACCGCAGCATATCGATCGATGCGGTTGACATTGGTTCGAGCTTGCCAGACTGTTGTTACCGTGCGACCTTGATTGCCCCCCTGGAGAGCATCAAGGCGGGAGAAACCAAAAGCGTGTCTGCCACGTTTTATGCTGGCCCCCAAGAGGAAAAGAAGCTCGAAGCCATCTATCCAGGCTTAGAGCTGGTCAAAGACTATGGCTGGTTGACCATCATGGCCAAGCCGCTTTATTGGTTGCTCGACAAGCTCAACCATTACCTTGGAAATTGGGGCTGGTCGATTGTGGCTTTGGTGATCTTGCTCAAGGCGGGCTTTTATTGGCTCAATGCCCACGCCTACCAGAGCATGGCAAAAATGAAAGCGGTCAACCCACGCATCATGGAGATGCGTGAACGCCTCAAAGACAACCCCCAGCAAATGCAAATGGAGATGATGAAGATCTACCGAGAAGAAAAGGTCAACCCGATGGGTGGTTGCTTGCCCATTGCAATTCAAATTCCGGTGTTCATTGCCTTGTATTGGGTCTTGCTGTCGACTGTTGAGATGCGAAACGCACCATGGGTAGGATGGATCAACGATCTTGCTGCGCCAGACCCCTTCTTCATTCTGCCCTTGGTCATGACGGCTACCACCATGCTGCAAACTGCACTCAACCCTGCGCCGCCAGATCCGATGCAAGCGAAGATGATGTGGATCATGCCCTTAGCTTTCAGCGTGATGTTCTTTTTCTTTCCGGCAGGCCTCGTGCTCTACTGGATAACCAACAACGTGCTGTCGATTGCTCAGCAGTGGGTCATCAACACACGCATGGGTGTGCCACCGCAGTTCAATCTTCCCAGGTTTTAAATTTGGTCATGGCCAACACCTAACCCCGCTGCTCAAAAAGCTTGCGGGGTTTTTTCTAGACAACGATTGCTTATGCTGGCTCAACACGACGCTCCGATCATTGCGATTGCGACTGCCGCAGGACGCGGCGCGGTAGGCATTGTTCGCATTAGCGCAAAAGGCCTTGTGCCACTTGTGCAAGCCTTGTGTGGGCGTGTCTTGAAAGCGCGCGAAGCCACATATCTTCCTGTGCATGATGCGGATGGTGTTCCGATAGACCATGTGCTGGCCTTGTTCTTTCCTGCGCCGCACAGCTATACCGGCGAGGACGTCTTAGAGCTGCAGGCCCATGGTGGACCGGTGGTGTTGCAACTGCTGTTATCACGCTGTATGGCGCTGGCGGCAACACACCATGACAGTCAATCACCGCTTTTGCCAGATTTACGTTTGGCACAACCCGGAGAGTTCACTCAGCGGGCTTTTTTGAACCACAAGCTTGACTTGGCACAAGCGGAGGCGGTGGCTGATTTGATCGATGCGAGCACCGAGTCTGCCGCGAGAAGTGCAAGCCGCTCATTAGCGGGGGAATTTTCGGCAGAGATCCATCGACTTCGCGACGCGCTGATTCATCTGCGCATGCTGGTTGAGGCCACACTGGATTTTCCAGAGGAAGACCTTGATTTTTTGCAACAAGCCAACGCACAAGGGCAGCTGGCGCAACTGCAACAGCAACTTGTGCAGGTCTTGGAGCGGACACAGCAAGGAGCATTGCTTCGAGAAGGTATTCGGGTGGTGATTGCAGGCCAACCCAATGCCGGTAAGAGCTCTTTGCTGAATGCCTTGGCAGGCGCAGAATTGGCCATTGTCACGCCGATTGCGGGCACGACCCGCGATGTGGTTCAACAAACGATCCAAATTGAAGGCGTTCCGCTTCACGTCATTGATACGGCTGGTTTGCGAGATCACAATCAAGCTGATGAGGTGGAGCGAATTGGCATGTCGCGTGCGTGGGAGCAAATTGCTTTGGCCGATGCGGTGCTCATGCTCCATGACCTTACCCGCCAGCAAGACAGGGCCTACATGCAGGCCGATGCGCGCATCCTTTCGACCTTGACCAACACCTTGGCGAGGCACGTGCCGCTCTTGCACCTATGGAACAAAGCCGATGCAGCACATGCTGATACAGAGAAACCAGCGACAGAGCAAGACCTCGTGGTGTCAGCCAAAACAGGCGAAGGTTTGGCTTTATTGCGGCAAAAACTGTTGAGCGTGGTGGGTTGGCAAGCAGGTGCAAGCGATGGTGTGTTCATGGCGCGCGAAAGACATGTTCAAGCGCTGCGAGAGGTTCAAGAGCACTTGCATCATGCCCAGGAGGGTCTTGAAGCGAAACATCCTGCATTGGATGTATTGGCCGAAGAGCTAAGGCTGGGGCAAAACGCACTCAATGCCATCACCGGAGAGTTCACATCCGACGATTTACTGGGTGTTATTTTTTCGAGCTTTTGCATCGGTAAATAAATCTTCGGCTGACCGATAAAATCAGCCCATGATCCATCCCGTGAATACCGCGCCCGATGCGCTCGACGACCAACGCATCTTGGCCTTGGCCCACGAGACGCTCGACATAGAGGCCGATGCGGTTCGTCAATTGCGCGACCGCTTGTCGTCTAGCTTTGTAGATGCCGTGCGCGCAATTTTGGCTGTGCGCGGCCGTGTGGTGGTGATGGGCATGGGCAAAAGCGGACACATTGGGCGCAAGATCACGGCGACTTTGGCTTCTACGGGAACGCCAGCGATGTTTGTGCATCCAGCTGAAGCCAGCCACGGTGATTTGGGCATGGTGAAAGACATCGATTTGGTGATTGCCATCTCTAACAGCGGCGAGAGCGATGAACTATCGGCCATCTTGCCAGTGCTCAAGCGACAGGGCGTACCCTTGATTGGCATTACGGGCGGCGCCCAATCGACGTTGGCGAGGCATGCGGATATCGTGCTCGACAGTGCCGTGAGCAAAGAAGCCTGTCCGTTGAACTTAGCCCCTACGGCGAGCACCACGGCACAGATGGCGCTGGGAGATGCTTTAGCAGTTGCGCTACTCGACGCTCGCGGCTTCAAGGCAGAAGACTTTGCGCGGTCCCACCCTGGGGGCTCTTTGGGGCGACGTTTGCTAACCCACGTCAGTGACGTCATGCGCAGCGGCGATGCTGTACCTCGCGTACTGCCGTCCGCCACATTCAGCGAATTGATGCAAGAGATGAGTGCCAAAGGCTTGGGCGCCTCAGCCGTAGCGGATGCGCAGGGCAAAGTGCTTGGCATATTCACAGATGGAGACCTTCGTCGATTGATAGAAAAAGGCATCGATATGCGCACACTCCTTGCCGAGCAAGTGATGCACCCAAGGCCACGAACAGTAAGCGCCAGTGCTTTGGCTGCAGAAGCCGCCGAATTGATGGAGTTGCATCGCATCACCAGTGTGTTGGTGGTAGACGCAGATGCCTGTTTGTGTGGCGCCGTCAACAGCAATGACCTGATGCGCGCCAAGGTGATTTGATGAGCCGCCCGATGCCCTCTATGCCGGCGCTCACGTTTGCCCCTGCCATTTTGTTGCGCGCGCAAGGGATTCGCGTGGCTTTCTTTGATGTCGATGGCGTTTTGACCGATGGTGGTTTGTATTTCACCGAGTCCGGCGAAACCATCAAGCGCTTTTCCACCTTGGACGGTCATGGACTGAAAATGCTTCAGAAAGCGGGCATAACCCCAGCCGTGATCACAGGGCGTGACAGCGCCCCCTTGCGCACGCGCCTAAAAGCTTTAGGTATTGAACATGCGATTTATGGCACCGAAGTCAAAGCCCCAGCAGCAGAGCGCATCTTGGAACGCCTGGGGTTGAGCTGGTCAGAAGCGGCAGCCATGGGGGATGATTGGCCTGACTTGGCGATGATGCAGCGTGTCGCCTTTGCTTGCGCGCCCTTGAACGCGCATGTTGAGGTTAAGGCCGTCGCTGACCATGTCACGATCTCTCAAGGTGGACATGGTGCTGCGCGCGAGTTGTGTGATTTACTTCTTGTCGCTTCGGGACGTTACGCGGATTTATGGCGCGGTTATTTGGCATGAGTACTTCGGCCAAGATGTTGTGGATGCGCGCTCGCCAACACTGGGACCATCTGGCGGTTTACGTGCCGTTGTTGCTGATGGGCTTGCTGGCCTTGGCGACCTACTGGTTGGTTCGTCACACACCTGTCGTGACGGATGTGGAGTTAGAGGCCGCGCCTCAACATCTGCCAGACTACTTTATGCGCGATTTCTCGGTCAAAGTTTTTGACGCGCAGGGCCAACTTAAAAACGAAATGTCTGGCCTACAAGGACGTCACTATCCGGACACTGATACATTAGAAATTGACCAACCCCGCATTCGCGCGATTGCAAGAGACGGTCAAATAACGATTGCTCGTGCAGAGCGCGCGGTGATCAACGCCGATGGGTCGGAGGTTCAATTGTTTGTCAAGGCGGTGCTGATTCGAGAAGCTGTTCCCCCCGGGACAGACCCAGGGCAGAAGCGCAGTGAGTTACGAGGTGAGTTTTTTCACCTGTTTGCGAATGCAGAAAAAATCAAAACACATCTCCCGGTTGAATTGTTGAGAGGAACAGGGGATAGGTTGGTGGCGGATCGGATGGACTTTGATAATTTAGCCCGCGTCATGCAACTCAGTGGCCGAGTTCATGTCACGCTGGCGCCGCGCTCGGCCAAACCTTGATCAATGTGGCGGCGCCCACAAAAAAGGCCCCAATTAGGAGCCTTCTAGATTGAAGCGAGTGCTGACGTGAGTCAGTAGCTGTTGCCACCACCGCCGAAGCCGCCGCGACCACCGCCGCCGCCACCACTGCGACCGCCGCCGCCACCTTCACGACCACCGCCGCCGTAAGGACTACGGAAACCGCCGCCGCCGCCGCCGTCACGACCGCCGCCACCACCACCGTAGCCACCACCACCACCACCACCACCACCACCGCCGCCACCACCGCCGCCGTAACCACCACCGCCAGTGCGGGGAGGACGAGCTTCCATGGGGCGGGCTTCGTTAACGACCAAACTGCGACCACCCAAAGGTGCGCCGTTCATGCCTTCAACCGCAGCAAGTGCCTCGGCATCGCTGCCCATTTCTACGAAACCAAAACCTTTGGAACGACCGGTGTCGCGTTCCATCATGACTTTGGCGCTGGTCACAGTACCGAACTGTCCGAAAGACTGCTCAAGATCGCTGTCGCGTACCGAATACGGCAAATTGCCGACGTACAGTTTATTGCCCA
>CANFYL010000008.1 GCA_947451285.1 Comamonadaceae bacterium | reverse complement strand
CCCATCATCCCGTGCACGCTGTGCGGCAGCCAAGACGGCTTGCAACGCCAAGTGGTGGGCGAGATGCTGCGCGAGTGGGAAAAGAAGTTTCCAGGCCGCATTGAAAACATGTTTGCCGCGCTGCAAAACGTGGTGCCCTCACACCTGCTGGACCACTCGAAGTTTGATTTCAAAGGCTTGGTGACCACCGGCGTGGCGTCGGATGACGGCGACAAGGCCTTTGACCACGAAGCGTTTGCAATGCCCACCTTGCCGGGTCTGCAAGTGGTGACGCTGGCGGACTGATACGCCTGAGGGCTATGCGGCCAAACGATCGATTCGAGGACGCTTCAACTTGCTCGCTTGGTACAGGTCGTACTGCAATTGCATCCCTGCCCACAACTCAGGACTGGTGCCGAAAGCTTCCCCCAAACGATAGGCCATGTCTGCAGAAACACCCGACGATCCTGTCACCAAGCGGGATAAGGTCACGCGATTGACGCCCAGCTTGACGGCGGCTTGTGTCACGGTGATATCGCCCAAATACTCCCGGAGAATTTCGCCAGGATGAGGCGGGTTATGCATTCGAGTCATGTTGAACCTCAGTGGTAATCCTTGTAATCGACCAACACGGCATCCACCCCGACAAAAGAGAACACCAAGCGCCAGTTGCCGTTGACGGTAAGCGCCCAATGGCCTTTCAGTTCGCCCTTCAAAGGGTGCAGAGCCCAAGACGGTGCCGAAAGATCTTCGGGTTTCACCGCTTGATCCAAAGCTGCAAGTTGCAAGCGCAACTTGCTCGCATGTGCGGCCTGTATGCCTGACTTGTTGCCAGTTTCAAAAAAGCGTTGTAAGCCTTTGTGACGAAAACTTTTGATCATTCATATCCATTGTAGCGCGTAGCGCATCAAACGACAAAAGACTCTGGATGTCCGATCACATGGGTGCGATATCTTTAACTCGAGCCAGGTCAAAAACATACTTCTCAAATGCAAAGAGCCTCGCAGAGAAATTTTTCCACGAGGCTCATTTTTCACACAGATCAACGCCCGTGGTTTAACCCATAGGTGTTTTTTCGGATGCGAACAATTACAGCTTGAAGGCCACCACTTTTTGCGTTTGCTCGCCCAGGCCTTCAATGCCCAACGTCATCACGTCGCCGCGCTTCAAGAAGATGGGGGCTGACTTGCCGTTCTTCTTTTGGCCCAAGCCCACACCTGCGGGGGTGCCGGTGGCAATCACGTCGCCGGGGTACAGGGTCATGAACTGGCTCACGTAGCTCACCAGCTTGGCAGCGCCAAACACCATGGTCTTGGTGTTGCCCGACTGCATGCGCTGGCCGTTGACGTCCAACCAAATGTCCAACTTCTGGGGGTTGGGCACATCGTCGCGTGTGACCAACCAAGGGCCGATGGGGCCGAAGGTGTCGCAACACTTGCCCTTGTCCCAGGTGCCGCCGCGCTCGAGTTGGAACTCGCGCTCGCTGACGTCGTTGATCAAGGTGTAGCCGGCCACGTGGTCGAGTGCGCTTTTTTGCGACACATAACGCGCCTTGGTGCCAATCACGATGCCCAGTTCAACTTCCCAGTCCGACTTGACCGAGCCCTTGGGCAACATCACGTCGTCGTTGGGGCCTTGGATACAGCTGGTGGGCTTCAAGAACACCACGGGCTCTTTGGGCAAGGCCATGCCGGCTTCTGCGGCGTGGTCGGCGTAGTTCAGGCCAATGGCCACAAGCTTACCCACACCCGAGACGGGGCAACCCAAACGGGGCTTGCCTTTGACCAAAGGCAGCGAGGCTGTCTTGAGGCGGCGCAGCTTGGCCAAGGTGGCGTCACCGAGGTACTGGGGCAGCAAGTCAGGGATGACAGCGCTGAGGTCGCGCAGCTTGCCATCGGCGTCGATCAAACCGGGTTTTTCTTTGCCGGGGTTGCCATAACGAACCAATTTCATGGATTGCCTTTCAGGTTAAACAGTCATTCAAAGCGCTCATGCGCTGCATGCAATGCGGGCGAATTATGGCGCTTTGCACACCACGCCCGCTTCGCGTGGGCGACAAAGCCCCGCGCCTGCGACCTCACACCAAAAGTGCGAGTGAGGCCTCCAAGTGGTCCAAGGGTGAACGCTTGAAGCCCGAGCGCGCATACCGCTGCAAGTTGCCCAAGGCCAAGGCCACCAAAGCAGCTGCGCGCACTTGCGCATCGACCGTGGGCGTGGGCGACTGACGCGCCTCGGCCGCTGCACGCAGCACTTGGCGCAGCGCAGACTCGATGCGGTCAAACAACTGGTTCATGCGCTGGTGCAAGCGCTCGTGTTCAAACACCAAGGCGTCGCCCACCATCACACGGGTCATGCCCGGATTTTTTTCGCCAAACTGCAACAACACCGTGACCATGCGTGCCGCCTTGTCGGCCCCATCGCCTTCGCGCTCGGCAATTTGATTGATCAAAGTGAACAGGCTGCTCTCGATGAAGTCGATCAAGCCCTCAAACATCTGAGCCTTGCTGGCGAAGTGGCGGTAGAGTGCCGCCTCGCTCACGTCGATCTTGGCCGCTAGTGAGGCGGTGGTGATGCGCTCAGCGCCAGGTTGTTCGAGCATGCCCGCCAGCGTTTGCAAAATCTGCGCACGGCGCTCACCGGGCTTCATGCGTTTGCGTCCCACCACGTCGGGGGATGGGTCTGTCGTGTCAGAGTCGTGAGCAGAAGCGGCGTCAGACATGGCGAGGGGCCCTCGGAAGTTAATGCGACCTGATCATGGTGCCGAAGGCTTGATCGGTCAAGATCTCCAACAGCATGGCATGCGGCACCCGCCCATCGATGATGTGCACCGCATTGACCCCGCTTTTGGCGGCGTCTAAGGCACCACTGATCTTGGGCAACATGCCGCCGCTGATGGTGCCGTCGGCGCACAGTTCGTCAATGCGACGCGGCGTCAACTCGGGCAGCAACTGGCCTTGCTTGTCGAGCACGCCCGGGATGTTGGTGAGCATCAACAGCTTTTCGGCTTGCAGCACGGTGGCCAGTTTGGCCGCCACCACATCGGCGTTGATGTTGTAGCTCTCGTTGTGCTCGCCAAAGCCAATCGGACTGATGACAGGAATGAAGGCATCGTCTTGCAAAGCTTTGACCACACTCGGGTCGATGCTGACGATGTCGCCCACCTGGCCCACGTCGTATTCCTTGTCGGGGTCTTGGCTGTCGTGCAGCACCAGCTTGCGCGCGCGGATCATGGCGCCGTCGCGCCCGGTCAAACCCACCGCCTTGCCGCCGGCTTGGTTGATCAGGCCCACGATGTCTTGCTGCACCTCGCCGCCCAACACCCACTCCACCACTTCCATGGTTTCGGCGTCGGTCACACGCATGCCTTGCACAAACTCACCTTTTTTACCCAAGCGTTTCAAAGCGGTTTCAATTTGTGGGCCACCGCCGTGCACCACCACCGGGTTCATGCCCACCAGCTTGAGCAACACCACGTCTTCGGCAAAGGCTTGTTGCAGCAGGGGGTCGGTCATGGCGTTGCCACCGTATTTGATGACCAAGGTTTTGCCATGGAATTTACGAATATAGGGCAGCGCTTGGGCCAGGATGTCGGCCGGGTTCAAAGTGCTCATGGCAACAGCTCCGAAGGTCAGTCAGTCTGTGTGTGAGTGTTCCACATGTTCAGCGCTGGGGGCTTGCGCCGCTTGGGGGCCCAACACCAAGTCGCGCACCATCTCGCGCAGCAACTTTTTCTCTTGGAAGCTCAGGGCGCGCTCTAGCACGCGGCGCACACCCAGCAACAGCTGGCGGTCCACCTCTTGCGGAATACCGCGCGTGTTTTGCAGCTCTTCGCGCAGTTCTTCACGCAGGTCTTCGGGCTCGTCGTTCCACCAGGTTTGAATCACGGTGTTGAGCTGCTCGCGCAGTTGCTCAGGGTCGACCGCGGGGGCGGCATGCACGGTGGCATTGCCGTGGCGCGGCTGGGCCCCATCACGCCCTTGGTGGGCGCCCAAGACCACACGGTGGTCGGCCTGCGCCAACAAGCGCGCCCAACCCGGATCGTCGCGCTGCAACTGCACCATATTGCGCGAAGCCTCGTCGGCCAACAGGTGCACCGCCACGCCGTGGAGTTGGGCTTCGTCAATCATGTTGAGCAAACGCTCGTCGTCGCTGCCCACCAAGATGTGTTCGCAGGCTTGGCGCTCGGCCAGCCGCTTCAAGTCAGCGCCCAAAGCGCGCAAGATCGACACGCCCCCATCTTGGCTGTGCGGCAGCACGGCACGGGCAATTTGGGCGTCGATCACCGACTCGTCGGTGCTGTCGCTGTACCAGTAAATACGACGCAGATTCAGCTCCAAGCCATGGTGATTCAAGGCACCGCTGAGCAGGTTGTGCAGGTGTTGGCGGGTTTTGTCTTGGGCCGCTTCGGTTTGGCCTTGCAACCAAGCCAGAAAGCGCGCGTCGATCAAAGCAATGCACGTTTCAGCGTTGCCATGGGCAGCGCCGTGAGAGGAATGTTGACGTTTCATGGAATCACTAAAAGAAAAAATAAAAGATAAAGCCTGTTGGGCGTGTGCTAACTCTGCTCACCCACCAACGGTCCGTATTCTAGAACCGCCAGCCTTGGGGCGCAGGGGATAATTATGGCCATGACGCAAGACACCCCTCTTCCCATTTTGATCACTGGCGGCACCGGCTTCATTGGTTCGCACACCGCTGTGGTGTTGGCCCAGGCGGGTGTGCCCATCGTCATCTTGGACAACCTGTGCAACAGCAGTCCCAAAGTGCTGGAACGTCTGGCCCGTTTGGGGGTCCAACCCCTCGAATTTGTGCAAGCCGACATCCGCGACGCCCAAGCCTTGGACGGCCTGTTTGCCCGCCACCGCTTTGCGGGCGTGGTGCACTTTGCCGGGCTCAAGGCTGTGGGCGAGTCGGTGGCCCAGCCCCTGCGCTACCTCGACAACAACGTCAGTGGCACCCTGAGCCTGTTGCAAGCCATGGACCGTGCCGACGTGCGCCGCATCGTCTTCAGCTCCTCCGCCACCGTGTACGGCGACCCGGCCGTGGTGCCCATTCCCGAGACCGCACCGCTGACCGCCACCAACCCCTATGGCCGCAGCAAGCTGATGTGCGAAGACGCCTTGCGCGAGTTGCATGCGGCCGACCCGCGTTGGCACATCGCCATCTTGCGCTATTTCAACCCCGTGGGTGCGCACGAGAGCGGCTGGCTGGGCGAAGCGCCCAACGGCATCCCCAACAACCTGATGCCCTACATCACCCAAGTGGCCTTGGGCCAGCGCGAAGCGCTGCAGATTTTTGGCAACGACTACCCCACGCCCGACGGCACCGGCGTGCGCGACTACCTGCATGTGATGGACTTGGCCGCAGGCCACCTGGCTGCCTTGCGTGCGCTGGACAACCCCACACTGCTCACCGTCAACCTGGGCACCGGCCAAGGCGTGAGCGTGCAGCAAATGGTCGACACCTTCGCCCGCGTCAATGGCGTGCCCATTGCCCACCGCGTGGTGGCCCGCCGCCCGGGCGATGTGGCCCAATGCCTGGCCGACCCCAGCCAAGCTTTGGCCCTGCTGAAATGGCAGACCCACCTCGGGCTCGATCGCATGTGCGCCGACGCTTGGCGCTGGCAATCGATGAACCCACAAGGCTTTGACACCCCGCTATGAGCAACCACGACGACGGCAACCTGTCACTGTTCGGCGACGAACTGCCGGCGGCGCCCGCGCCAGAGGCGAAAAAACCACGCGCCAAACGCGCACCGAACACCGGCACCTCGACTTCTGAGACTGCGGCTCCTGCTCCTGCTCCTGCTCCTGCTCCTGCTCCTGCTCCTGCTCCTGCTCCTGCTCCTGCTCCTGCTCCTGCTGCAAGTGCAAGTGCAAGTGCAAGTGCAAGTGCAATTTCAGCTGAGGCTGAGGCTGGGTCATCCTATCCAGCGCCAGAGCTGGCAACGCTAGCATCTGCCGAACCCGCGACACAAACCCAACCCCGCCGCAACAGCCCTTGGGCGCGTGTGCGCGCAAAGGTCCCACAAGCTGCCCCCAAACCCCATGTGATGCTGGTCATCACCAAGGGCGAAGCCGGTGGTGCCCAAAGCCATGTCCTGGCCTTGTGCGAAGCCCTGCACGACCAGGTCAACTTCACCGTGGTGATTGGCGGCCCCAGCGACGACTCGGTGCTGGGCCAACAGCTGCAGGCACTCGGCGTGCGGGTGTGCCCACTGCCCGCGATGGTGGAATCCATGCTGCCTTGGCGGCTGTGGCCTGCCGTGCAGCAACTGATTGCACTGATCGAGGCCCACCCGCCTGACCTGATCCACGCCCACAGCGCCATCGCCGGGCTGGCGGCACGTTTGGCCTGCCAGCGCACGGCGCGGCCGGTGGTCTACACGGTGCATGGCTTTGGTTTCAAAGCCGAAATTCCGTGGCTGCGCCGTCACTTGGCGGCGCTGGCCGAACGCTTCCTGTCGGGCTGGACCACGCAAATGATTTGTGTGTCCGCCTTCGAGCGCGCCCTGGCGCACCAGCTGCCCATCGCCCCTGAACGCGTGCACGTCATCCCCAATGGCATTGCGCGCTTGAGCCAACACAGCGCCGCCCCACTCCAAATGCCGAGCGCTGCGAGCCCTCTCGCCTCCGAGCTTGCGCATGCCGTGGCGCTGCCGCCTCACCCACCGCTGAGCACCCAAGCAGAACCTGACGCGGTGCGACAAGACGCGCCGCCAGCCCCCCTGTGCGACAGCACCCCGCGCCTGATCATGGTGGCGCGCATGAAGTCGCCCAAACGGCACGACCTGCTGCTGCGCGCCTTGGCCAAAGTGCGCGACTGGTTGGGGCACGAATTGCCCGTGACCCTGGCCGGCGACGGGCCCTTGCTGGCCCAGCACCAAGCGCTGGCGGTGCAACTGGGCTTGCAGCAAATCACCTGGGCCGGCGACGTGGGCCATGTGGCCGAGCTGTTGACGCAACACGAGGTGTTTGTGCTGCTGTCCGACCACGAAGGCATGCCCATCACCGTGCTCGAAGCCATGCGTGCCGGCCTGCCCGTGCTGGCCAGCGACTTGCCCGGTCTGCGGGAACAAGTCATGCACGGCCACGAAGGCCTGTTGGTGGCCAACACCGAACAGGCCGTGGCGCACCAGCTGCTACGCCTGGCCCAAGACCCGGCCTTGCGCCAGCGCTTGGGGCTGGCCGCGCAAGCGCGCTTTGAAGCCCAGTTCACCCGCGACGACATGGCCCACCGCGTGATGACCGTGTACCAGCAATGCTTGAGCGAAGACTTTGCCACCTCGCGTCCCAGCTCCACTCTGGGCTCGGCTTTGGTGTCAGCCACGGTGCGGCGCCGCGACGCGCTGCAAAGCTGGACCCTGTGGGGCGCTTGGTTGCTGTTGCCCAGCTTGCTGTTGGCCCAAGGCCTAGAGGCACTGGGCTGGGTCACCTACCAATTTGCCGACACCTTGTGGTGGTGCGCGCTGCCCTATGCGGTGGCCGCGCAGCTGCTCATGCGCGCCTCGCACCTGCCGCTGGCCGAGCGCAGCGGCGTGCTGTGGGTGTCCACCTCGGCGCCGTTTGTGTTCACGCCCTTGGGCTTTGCCTTGCTGCAACAGCCCTACTCACGCGCCGCCGTGGTGTGGGCCTACGCCGTGACCACGCTGTGGCTGTGGTGGGGCTACCGCCGCCGCGTGGGGCAACGCGCACTGCACTTGGTGCACCTCGACGCCAACGTCCCCACGCAGCTGGCGCACTGCCTGCGCCCCCAAGCCCTCGACCCGCGTGCCATCACCTTGCAAGCTTGGAGCGTGGGCGCCAACGTGGCCCTGCCCGCTTGCGACGGCGTGGTGCTCGACCGCCAAGTGCCCCACACGCCCGAGCGCACACGGCTGCTGAGCCAGCTCAAGATGCAGCATTTGCGTCTGTACAGCGTCGAAGCCGTGGCCGAACTGCTCAGTGGCCGCAAGATGCTGCCGCACGCCGCCGACAGCCTGTGGGAAATCGACAACGACCCGGGCTACGACCGCCTCAAACGCTTCATGGACCTGAGCTTGGTGCTGCTGCTCGCCCCGCTGTGGTTGCCCCTGGCCCTGGCCATCGCGGCAGCGGTGCGCTGGGACTCGGCAGGCCCGGCGCTGTATTCGCAAACACGCATTGGCCGCTATGGCCAAGCCTTCCGGCTGTGGAAATTTCGCAGCATGGTGCACGGCGCCCCGTCAGCCACCAGCCACTTTGCACAAACCGACGACCCGCGCATCACACGCGTGGGCCAGTTCATCCGCCGCACCCGCCTGGACGAGTTGCCCCAACTGTGGAACGTGCTGTGGGGCCACATGAGCCTGATCGGCCCGCGCCCGGAACAAGCGCCTTTTGTGCGCGACTTTGCCACCAGCATCCCCAGCTACCCCTACCGGCACTTGGTGCGACCGGGCCTGACCGGCTGGGCGCAGGTGCAACACGGCTACGCCGACAGCGCCGACAGCACCCGCGTGAAACTGAGCTACGACCTGTACTACGTGGCCCACTACTCGCTCGCACTCGACCTGCTCATCGCCATGAAAACCGTGCGCACTGTGCTCACCGGTTTTGGCGCCCGCTGAGCCCCACGACGAACGCCGAAAAGCCAACGTGACCCAAATCAAGCGCCGCGTGCTGATGCTGCAAGAACCTGGCTGGGGTGGCGTGGCCACCATGAGCCACACCTTGCAACAGGCCTTGGACGAAGCCGACTGGCCGGTGACTGCGCTGCCCTGGCGCCAAACCCATTGGCGGGCGCTGGTGCAAGCGGCCAAGCAACACGACGTCATCGTGGCCAGCCACAACTTTGGCCCCACCTACTGCGGCGCCGTCCTCAAAGCACTCAGCGGCAAACCCTTGGTCACTTGGGTGCATGGCCCGTTGCAAGACGTGTTGCACGAAGCACGGGCCTCGGTGCTCAAAAAAATGGCGCTGCGTTGGCTCTACCGACAGGTGGACCACTTTGTGTCGGTCTCACGCACCAGCGAAAACTCGTTGCTGGGTTTTGTCCAACAGCTGCACCGCACACAGCGCAGCCATGTGATCCCCAACGCTTTGGCGCCCATGCCCGAGGGGCAGCCCATCCATGTGCATGCGGGCCACGGTGGCGAGAGCGGCATACCGCCGCTGCTGCTGGGCTATGTGGGCCGCTTGTCCGCCGAAAAGCGGCCCGGCCTGCTGCTCGACACCTTGCGGTGTTTGCCTGACGAGGCGCAACTGGGCATCGTCGGTGATGGCCCCTTGCACCGCCATCTGTCGCACCAGGGCATGGACTTGCTCATGCAAGGCCGCTTGCATTTTTTGGGCAAACACCCCAGCGGCGCGAGCTTGTACACACCCTGGGACATCACCCTGCTTACCTCGCGCTACGAGGGCTGCCCCATGACCGCCTTAGAGTCGCTGGCCTGCGGCGTGCCTTGCGTGGGCTTGCCCATTCCTGCACTGCGCGAGTTGTTTGACCGCGATGCGCCCTACCTGTTGGCGCGCGGCGACGCGCCCGTGGCCCTGGCCGAAGCGGTGATGACCACCCTCAGCCTACCGCCCGAACAAGTGCAGGCCGACATGGCGCGCATCGTGGCGCGCCACAGCCTGCCCGCGTTCAGCCAAGCTTGGCAAGAGGTGTTGCGCACATGCTGATTCACTTTGTACGCAACGGCCCGTCGTACTTGCCAGAGCTCGACGCCTATTCCGAGTTTTTGCAGGCGCGTGGCCACCAAGCGCTGGTGCACGACCACGGCCACAGCGTGCCCAGCAGCGCTGCGGTGGTGTGGTGGATCTGCGGGCGCGTGCCGCACCAACAAGCGCACCGCTTGCGCCAAGCTTTTCAGGTGCACGAATACACCTCGGCCTCGGTGCCGC
Source organism: Comamonadaceae bacterium (assembly GCA_947451285.1). GTDB lineage: Bacteria > Pseudomonadota > Gammaproteobacteria > Burkholderiales > Burkholderiaceae_C > Limnohabitans. Next base: position 26,337 of record CANFYL010000008.1, on the reverse strand, counting down.
CGCACCCGTGGCTGAAAGACTGCGTCAAACGCTGGACCCAACCGCGACCCGACTTTCGGATTTACCAAAACGGTTGGGTGCGCGAGCGCTTGGGGCTGGAGACCGGCTGGATGGACCAGTTCCATGGACGCGTGCCCAGCGCCTTGCGCGACATGGGCGTGGCCCCGCATTTTTTGGAAATGGCCACGCGCCACGATTTGCCGGCGCCCGAGTTTGACTTGGTCTACCTCGGCGAAATGGGCCGCTTGCTGCCTTTTGTGCCCATGCTGCACAGCATCCACGCCGCCGGCAGGCGCCTGTTGCTGGTGGGCGAGGTGCCTGAGGCGCTGCAGGCCTTGTTGCCCCAGTCGGTGCACTGCGCGGGGCGCGTGCCCCACGCGCAAGTGCCCTTGCAACTGCGCCGCGCCCGCTACGGCCTGAACCTGGTGAGCAACCTCACGCCTTACAACCAACAAACCTCCACCAAACTGCTGGAGTACTGCGCAGTAGGCCTGCCCGTGGTGAGCAACGACTACGCCTGGGTGCGCTACTTTGCCGCCGAACACCAAGGCAATTTTTTGTTGTTGCGCGACGAACCCGACAGCTGGCAAACCAACTTCGGCGAAGCCCTCGACGCCTTTCCCTACACCGTGCCCCGGGTAGACAGTTTGGCCTGGTCACAGGTGCTGGCCAAGCTGCCGCTGTGGCGGCACCTCTTGGGTGAATGAACCATGTTTCGACGTCGCTTCTTGCCACTGCCTGCCAACAGCCACACCGTGGCATTGGCAAGCCTGGTTGCGTTTGGCACGCAGGTGGTGTTTGCGCTGCTCATGCTGCGCTTGTTCAGCCCCCAAGCGGTGGGTGAGTTTTCGCTGCTGAGCCAAATTGGTTTTTTCTGGATGACGCTGGCCTTGGCCCAAGCGCCCTTGAGCTTGCTGGCCAATGCCGGTGTGCCCGCGCATCAAGCCTTGCGTGACGCTTGGCGCAGCAGCCTGCAACGTGGTGTGTGGCTGCTGCCGGTGGCGGCCCTGGCGGTGTGGCTGAGCGGCTTGGCCACGCTGTCTGCGCTGGTGTGGGTGCTGCTGTTGGCCTTGAGCCAAATGGCGTGGACGCTGGCCCAAAGCTTCACCCTGCGCGCAGGCACGCGCGCTCAACAAGCGGCGGTGCGTGTGCTGCCGCCCCTCACCGCAGCCCTGGCTGCGCTGGCCGGGGCATGGGTGCAAGCCTCAGGCCCCACGCTGGTGGCCTCGGCCGTGCTGGGTTATACGGTGGGAGCGGTGTGGTTGCTACCCGCTTGGTGGCCAGCGCAGGTTGTTGCACCTCGCGACACGTTCACGCCGAGCGGCGAATGGCAACCAGCCTCCGACCCGCGCAGCACGCGCTTGCGCTTTGCGCACACCCTGGCTGACGCGCTGCTGGCCACCTCGGTGGTGGTGGTGTGGCAGCGCCTCTATGGCGCGCAAGACACCGGTTGGCTCACCGCGCTGCTGCGCGTGCTGGGCTTTGTGCCGGCGCTGGTGCACATGGCTTGGGCGCAGGTGGTGCTGGCGCAGGGCGAACCGCACAGCAGCGCGCGCCCCGCATCACGCACGGCTTGGATGATGGGCTTGGGTGCGGCAGCGTGTGTGGCTGCGCTGAGCTGGGTCTGCGCGCTGGCCTTGGATTGGGGCTGGTTGGATGCGCGGTGGTCTGGCGTGCTGGCTTATGTGCTGCCGGTGGCGCTCTGGCAAGCGGGGGCGTGTGTGTTGGCGGCCTTCAGCCATCGCCCGTTTCAAACCCAGGCGGCGGTGCGCTACTCGTGGGCCTGCTTGGCACTCACAGGGGTGCAAGCCGTGGTCTTATGGTGGCCTGTGCTCTTCAGCTCGTCGCTCGATGCGACGCAACACATCACGGCGTTTGCCGGCGTGAGTGGCGTGGGCCTGTTGGCCCTGTCACTCTGGCTGGCGCGTTTGCGCTAGCACCACCAGGTTGTCGGCCCACACCGAGCGCCACTGCACCAGGCGCGAAAACACGCGCCCCTTGAGCGACGAAGCCGGTGCAATTTGTGTGCCCCTTGCATCCACACACGCATAACCCGCACGGGCCAACACCTTCAACACGGTGAACGGCGAGTACCAACACAGGTGGTCGGTGTTGATGCGCTCTACGCCCTGCAGCGCTCGCCACACATTGCGCAAGCTCAAGCCATTGGGCACCGACACCACCAAGGTGGCCTGCGGCGCCACCTGGGCCACGCGCTGCAAAAACGCCACCGGGTGGTGCAGGTGTTCCATCACATCGGGCAACAACACATGGGTGGGTTCAAACGCAGCCACCAAGCGCTCAAACGCTGCATCAAAAATATCCAGGCAATGCAGGTCAGCCACGCCCAGCGCGGTGGCCAAGGCCACGGCCTCGGCGTTGATGTCCACGCCCACACACGCGGCAGCAGCACGCTGCACCTGGTCGTGCAGCCAGACGCCTTGCTGGCGTTTTTCGGGGATCAAGGGCGCATGGTCGGCAAAGCCCAGGTGCAACACCCGCCCACCACGCACGGCGTCGCACAACACCGCATTGCGCCCGCGTGGGTCAAAAGGCCAGGCGACGGGGAATGCGGCATCGGCGTCGAAGGCCTGGTCGTTCAAGAGCGCCGTCCACACGCCGTTGCCACCCAAGGGTGCAACCTGGCGCTGTGCCATCAAAAACTGCCGGTCAAGGTCGGCGCGTTGGCGTCTTTGGCGGCCAGCAAGGGCGCGGCCGACAACAGGTGCAGCGGCCAGTCAATGCCAATCGCTGGGTCGTTCCACAACAAGCTGCGCTCGTGCTCGGGGTGGTAGTAGTTGGTGGTTTTGTACAAAAACTCTGCGCTCTCGCTGGTCACCAAAAAACCGTGCGCCAAGCCTTCTGGAATCCAGAGCTGTTTTTTGTTTTCTGCCGACAGTTCGAGGCCAAACCACTGGCCATAGGTTTTGGATGCACGGCGAATGTCCACCGCCACATCGAACACCGCGCCGTGCGTGACGCGCACCAACTTGCCCTGCGCATGCTGCACCTGGTAGTGCAAGCCGCGCAACACCCCTTGGCTCGACTTGCTGTGGTTGTCTTGCACAAAGCTGCTTTCTAAGCCGGTGGCTTGCGCAAAGTCGCGCGCGTTGAAGCTTTCAAAAAAGAAGCCCCGGGCATCGCCAAACACCTTGGGCTCCAAGATCAACACGCCATCAATCGGCGTGGGGGTGACGTGATACGGCATGGCTTATTTCAACAAACTCAACAGGTACTGGCCGTAACCGTTTTTGGCCAAGGGCGCCGCCAGCTTGTTCAGCTGGGCGGCGTCGATCCAGTGTTGGGCATAGGCAATTTCTTCGGGGCACGCCACCATCAAGCCTTGGCGCTTTTGCAAGGTGGCGATGAAGCTAGCGGCTTCCATCAGGCTTTCATGCGTGCCGGTATCCAGCCACGCATAGCCACGGCCCATGATCTCGACGTTGAGTTGAGCCAGCTCCAAATAGCGCTTGTTGACGTCGGTGATTTCAAGTTCACCCCGATGCGAAGGCTTCACGGCAGCGGCAATGTCGCACACCTGCTCGTCGTAAAAATACAGACCCGTCACGGCATAGTTCGACTTGGGCACTTTGGGTTTTTCTTCAATGCTCAAGGCTCGAAACTGCGCATCGAACTCGACCACGCCATAACGCTCGGGGTCGTGCACGTGGTAGGCGAACACCGAGGCGCCGCTTGTGCGTTGGTCGGCGTTATGCAATTGCTTGACCAAGTCGTGGCCATAAAAAATGTTGTCGCCCAGCACCAGCGCACTGGGGTGGTCGCCCACAAAGTTCTTGCCGATGATGAAGGCCTGCGCCAAGCCATCGGGGCTGGGCTGCACCGCGTACTCAATGTGCATGCCCCACTGGCTGCCGTCGCCCAGCAACTCGGCAAAACGCGGTGTGTCTTGGGGGGTAGAGATCACCAACACCTCACGAATGCCACTGAGCATGAGCGTGGCGAGGGGGTAATAAATCATGGGCTTGTCGTACACCGGCATCAGCTGCTTGCTGACCGCTTGCGTGACCGGATACAGCCGGGTGCCAGAGCCTCCCGCCAAGATGATGCCTTTTCTGTTTTTTTGCATGGTTTTTACTTTGGAAATAAAACGTCAAGGATACCGTCTACACCTTGCTGCCAATCGGGCAGCGTCAGCCCAAACGTGTGTTGCACTTTGTGCGTGTTCAGCCGCGAGTTCAAGGGCCGTGGTGCAGGCAGCGGGTACTCGGCCGTGGTGATGGGGTGCACCGCCTCGGGCGTCGCTTTGAGCACCGCGCCCCGCGCACGCGCGCCAGCGATCACGTGTTGCGCATACGCATGCCAAGTGGTTTCACCGCCAGCCGCCAGGTGGTACAAGCCCCAACGCGGGTCGTGTGCGTCGGCGCCTTGCATGGCTTGAATGATCTGCACCGTCACCTGCGCCAGCAAGGCCGTGCTGGTGGGCACGCCCACTTGATCGGCCACCACGCGCAGGCTGTCGCGCTCTGCAGCCAAACGCAACATGGTTTTTAAAAAATTTCCACCGTGCGTACCCACCACCCAGCTGGTGCGCAACACCACCTGCTTGGCACAGGCTTGCGCCAAAGCCTGCTCGCCCGCCCACTTGCTTTGCCCGTAGACCGACAAAGGGTGCGGCACATCGGTCTCTTGCCAGGGCTTTTTGCCTGAGCCATCGAACACATAGTCGGTGGAATAGTGCAGCACTGTCGCGCCACACTGCTGGGCCACCTCGCCCAGCACCGCTACTGATGCGGCATTCACCGCATGTGCCAGCTGCGGCTCAGACTCGGCCTTGTCCACCGCCGTGTACGCCGCCGCATTGACGATGACCGTGGGCACAAAGCTATGCGTGATGTGCGCAAGCGTCGCACGCAGCACGTCGGGTTGCGACAGATCCGCCTCGGCCCGCGTGAGGGCTTTTATCTCACCCAAGGCTTGCAGTGCGGTGGCCAACTCGTGACCCAGTTGGCCGTTGGCGCCGAGCAGAAGGATGTTGTGAACAGTCATGGTGTGGTGAGAGAACGGATCTTGTTCAAACAAGCCCTTGGGTTGGAATTGGAATGACTTAATGAAAAGTCCACTCTTCGACAGCCAAACCAGGCACCCGGTGGAACTCGCGCACGTTGTTGGTGATCACTGCACTGTCCTCAGCCAAGGCGTGTGACGCAATCATCAAATCCATGGCGCCTATCGGTTGACCCGATTTTTCTAAGCTGTCGCGAATGAACGCGTAGTGGTGAGACGCATCCAGGGGCCAAGGCAAAATTTCAAAACCAGAAAGCCATCGCTCAATGGCTGACGAAAACTTGCTCGAACCCAACTTGGCAGCACCAAAACGCAATTCAGCAGCCACAACAGCAGACAGCCAAATTTCACGAGGATCTAGTCTGGCGAAACGCGCCATCATCTCTTGCGGGCGGCGACGGATGATGTAGCTGCAAATGTTGGTATCGAGGGTTCGACGCATGGCGACTAAGTCCAATCACGCGTCTCGGGCAAAGGGTCGTGTCGCTCTGCGAGGAAGTCGTCGGGCAAGGGTTCGGTGTTGGCATAAAAGTCCGCCAACCATGCCGCCATGTCTTGCGATAGGGGAACTTGCGGCTTCATCCACAGCGCATCGCCAATTTGCTCAATTTGCACCTCTTTGGCATTGAGTCGCAGCTTGGCAGGCAAGCGAATGGCCTGACTTCGTCCGCTCATGAATAGCTTGGCAGTTGTGGTCATGCACGCTCCGCATCAGATGTGATATGACATCATCATATCACCCGTATTGCTTGCCCACCCACTGCCTGTAGTTGCCGCTGGTCACACCCTCGACCCAGTCTTGGTGGCTCAAATACCACTGCACGGTTTTGCGGATGCCAGTCTCGAAGGTTTCTTGCGGTTTCCAGCCCAGCTCGCGTTCAATCTTGCGTGCATCAATCGCATAGCGGCGGTCGTGGCCGGGGCGGTCTTTGACGTAGGTGATCTGGCTGGCATAGGGCTGGCCATCGGCGCGGGGTTGCAGCTCGTCGAGCACGGCGCACAGGGTGTTCACCACCTCGAGGTTGGGCTTTTCGTTCCAGCCACCAATGTTGTAGGTCTCGCCCACTTGGCCGTTGGCCAGCACGCGCGCAATGGCACGGCAGTGGTCTTCCACATACAGCCAGTCGCGCACCTGTTGGCCATCGCCATAAATGGGCAAGGGCTTGCCCGCCAAGGCGTTGTGAATGACCAAGGGAATCAGCTTTTCAGGAAAGTGGTACGGCCCATAGTTGTTGCTGCAATTGGTGGTGAGCACCGGCAAGCCATAGGTGTGGTGCCAGGCCCGTACCAAGTGGTCGCTGGCCGCTTTAGAAGCGCTGTAAGGGCTGTTGGGTTCGTAGTTTTTGGTTTCGGCAAACGGCGGGTCGTTGGCCTCTAAGGTGCCATACACCTCGTCGGTCGAGACATGCAAAAACCTGAAGGCGGCTTTTTTGTCTGCAGGCAACTCGCTCCAATACCCACGCACCGATTCGAGCAAATTGAAGGTGCCCACGATGTTGGTTTGCACAAAGTCGCCGGGGCCATGGATGGAGCGGTCCACATGCGACTCCGCCGCAAAGTTGAGCACCGCACGCGGTTGGTGGGTGGCTAGCAGTTGCTCCACCAACTCACGGTCGCCAATATCGCCTTGCACAAACACATGGCGCTTGTCCCCTTTGAGGGCCTCCAGGTTGGCCAAGTTGCCCGCATAGGTGAGCTTGTCGAGATTAACCACGGTTTCGTCAGAACTGCCAAGCCAGGTGTGCACAAAATTGCTGCCGATGAAGCCGGCGCAGCCGGTGACGAGAAGGGTCATGATTGGGCTTTAAAGTAGTTGATACCATTGATCTATCTTGCTCAGAAGATCAATCCATAATTTTTATTTATTTTTTATTCGCACTTATTTTATGTCGTCCACACCCAATATCTCGATCATTATTCCCACCTATAACCGCGCGCATTACCTCGCCAAAGCCATCAGCTGCTGCCAAGCCCAACACGGGGATTTTGAGATCATCATTTCAGACAACTGTTCAAGCGACAACACTGCTGACATGGTTCGCCCGTTTTTAAACGACGTCAGAATTCGTTACTTCCGCAACGACCACAACCTAGGCATGATGGGCAACTGGAAAAAATGCATCTACGAACATGCCCGCGCCGATTGGTTTGTCTTGATGTCTGATGACGACTATTTCACCGACCCAAATTACTTAAAAGACGCTTGGGCCGCCATCACCACGCACCACCCCAAATTCGTCTATGGCGGCGGTCGAATCGTCAACCAACAAACCGAACAGTCGGTGCGCATTGAATTGCCATTCAACGGTTTGGTGTCAGGACAAGAGGTGTTTCAGTCACGCGGAACAGTCAAACCTCAAGACTTTATATTGAGCAATATTGTGTTCAACAAGCACGATGCGATACGACTTGGCTTTCCAAGAAACCCACTGAATCTATGCAGTGACTCTGAGTTGTTTCTCAATCTTTGTCTGGAAGGCCCAGTTTTTGTCATCAACCGCAATGTCATTGACTACACCCTACATGGCAACAACTTCATCACCAAAGTGTCTCAAGTCAAAGAGCTCTACACCAGCAATACCGAGTATTTGATCTATCCCTATTTGTACGCGCAACAACGCGGCGTGCCGCAGCAGGTCATTGACGCCTATTTGAACAACACACACCTGCATGCCAACATCGTGAATGCATTGGTTGCGCTGAAAGTCAACAACGCCAGTTGGCATCAGGAATACCGTCAACAACTTGAAAAGTTAGCGCCGACTCTTTTGAGAGATGTGGAGTCGAGTTTTCTGTATTTCAAAAGAAATTTAAAAGCAACCTTGTTTCGCGCAAAGTACAAGAAAAAGTACCCACTGCGCGAACTGTCTGTCAACGACTATTGAGGTTTGCTCTGCAATTCATGGGCCCTCACAGCCGCAAGTCCTGCCTCTAAAGAAATCTGAGGCTTCCATCCAGGAACACTTGGGCAGTTCGTCCAAGGGCGCATCACCTCACGGTCACGGTAAGGCCGAACGCCCCATTCAATAGGGAGCCGAACATCCCAAACCTTTTCAAAGACCGCCACCAAATCTTTGAGTCGCATAGCAGCGCCACTTGAAACGCCAAAACTTTGGGGTGACGCAAAGTTTGGGCTCTCCAGCAAAGCTGCGCTCAACACATAGGCTTGAATCACATCGTCCACGTGAACCAAGTCAATCAACTGCTCACCCGCAGACATGGTCAGCGGTACTTGGCTGTTGGCCGTTTTGCGCAGCAGCGCGATCAGTTTGGCACGTGGGTCAGCTTCACCATAGGTATCAAACAAATGCAAGGTGATGGCCTGAATACCCTTGGCATCCGCGTAATAGGCCAAGATGTCTTCAAAGGCTTGCTTGGTGGCTGCATAAAGATTCACCGGGCGATAGGCGTCAGACTCAAAGTGTTGCCATGAGGTGCCCGTATTGACCATGCGTCGTGTGCCCGAGGCCACCATCGCCTCAAGCAGCTGGGTGGAGAACAACACATTGCTTTCCACCAAGGACGCCACATCGCTGGCTTCGTGCTGCGCCAGAAACAAAGAGGCGAGATGGAAAACTGTCGTGGGTTGGATGAGTCGCATGGTCTCGATCAGTCCGACGGTTGTGCCGTCATGGCGATGCACCGCCACATTCGAACTGACAGCCTGCAGCATGTCCAGCGACGAGTGTTCGCGCAGCACCACATGCACCTGCCAACCCCGCGCCAGCAGAGCCTTCACCAACTGTGAACCAATGTACCCCGAGGCACCCGTCACCAAGGCACACGCAGAATCAGTCATGGCTTTGAAAATGAAATGGACTTTGGAAATGGCTCAACGACACAAAGCTTTGGTCTCGGCTTGACAAAATTGGATCGGCAATTGGCCAGGCAATCCCTGCAGAGTTCCAAAGAATCCCGGCGTCGTGTGTTGGCGAATAAGCAGTCGCCACTTTGTACGTCAAGATAGCCAATTCACTTGTCACAGCAAACCCATGCGCCAACCCTTTGGGAATGTACAAACCATTGCCATGGCTGGCACTCAGTGTTGAGGAAAAACTTTGACCATAAGTCGGCGAGCCAAGGCGTAAATCCACCACTGCATCAAACACTTCACCGCTGACGCAATAGACCAATTTGACATGGTCCATTGGCGGCAACTGAAAATGCAAACCACGGATCACACCCGCATGCGAGACGGAGTAATACTCCTCATCGAAATCCAGCTGCAATCCACGAGCCGCAAACTCTGCGCGGTGAAAGGTTTTGACAAAGCAACCTCGCTGGTCCGACAGGACTCTGGGTTGAATTTCGTAACAACCTGCAATCGGTGTGTGAACCAGCTCAAACATCAGAAATTCAAACCAAAAAACTCTTCCAATTTGTCAACGATGTAATCCAGATGCTCGGCCTCTAAGCCTGGATACACCCCCAACCAGAAGGTTTGATTCATCACCGTGTCTGTGTGGGTCAAATCACCGCTGATGCGGTAATTCTTTCCGATCATGTAGGGCTGTCGGGTCAAATTGCCAGCAAACAGCAAACGTGTGCCAATTTTGTTTTGATCCAAGTAGCTCAAGAGATCCACCCGCTTGACGCCTGAACTTTCTTTCAGGACCACAGGAAAACCAAACCACGAAGGGTCGGAATGCGGCGTGGCTTCAGGCAAATGCAAAAACTCTGAACAGGCTTGTAACCGACCTTTGAGGTAAGCGAAATTTGCTTTGCGCTTGGCAATGAACTCATCCACCCGATCCAATTGCGCCAAGGCACAGGCCGCTTGCATGTCGGTGATCTTGAGGTTGTAGCCCAAATGGCTGTAGGTGTACTTGTGGTCATAGCCCTCAGGCAAATCGCCCAACTTCCAACAAAACCGTTTGTCACAGGTGTTGTCTTTACCGGGTGGGCAATAGCAATCGCGCCCCCAGTCACGAAAGGACTCGGCGATCAGCTTCAGCTCCGCGTTGTTGGTGAACACTGCGCCACCTTCGCCCATGGTGATGTGGTGCGCTGGGTAAAAACTCAAGGTGGCGATATCGCCAAAGGTGCCCACCAACTGCCCCTTGTAGGTGGCGCCCAACGCGTCACAACAGTCTTCCACCAACCACAACTTGTATTTTTTGCACAGTGCCGTCACCACATCCACGTTGAACGGATTACCCAAGGAATGGGCCAGCATGATGGCTTTGGTTTTGGGCGTGATGGCCGCCTCAATTTTTGAGGCGTCAATGTTGTGCGTCTGCAAATCAACATCCACAAACACAGGGACTGCACCAAATTGCAAAATTGGATTGACCGTCGTTGGAAAACCAGCCGCAACACCAATCACCTCATCGCCTTTTTGAATGGCACGCTCACCCAGCTTGGGAGAAGTCAGGGCTGAAAACGCCACCAAATTGGCGGATGAACCTGAGTTGACCGTGATCAGGTATTTCACACCCAAGTAGTGGGCCAAGCGTTTTTCAAACTCCGCATTGAAGCGTCCTGTGGTCAACCAACCGTCCAGGCTGGCTTCGACCATCAGTTGAAGCTCTTTGGCGCCAATGACCTTGCCAGACACGGGCACAGGTGTTTGCCCTGGTACAAAGGCTTGTGGCGCTTGTGTGATGTCTGCAAACTCTTGCACCAAAGCGGCAATCTCACGTCGCAATGCATCAGGAGATTTTTTAACAAATTGCACAGGGGAAGTGGTGGTCATAGGATCTCGTTTATCGGGGATTTTCATGCATGGTGTGTGTGTATTGCTGAATCTGTTCGAGACACAGCGCTTGCATATCTTGACGCGCCAACCAGGCACGGTGCCAGCTTGTGATTTTTTCTAACGCTGTTGGCAAAGTCCATTGGGGCGTCCACATCAAGCGGTTTTGGGCTTTGGAAATATCAAGCTTTAAATAATTGGCTTCATGCGGATGAACGCCCTCATCTTGCACCCAAGAAGCGCCTTGACCCCAATCAGCCACCATGCGCTCCACAATCCACTTCACCGGTTTTGCGTCGTCATCGTGAGGGCCAAAGTTCCAAGCTTGTGCAAACGCTTGTCCCTCTTGATGCAAACGCTCAGCCAAACTCAAGTAACCACTCAAGGGCTCAAGCACATGCTGCCAAGGGCGCGTCGCCTGCGGGTTGCGAACCGTGACCGGCTGTCCACGTTCAAAGGCACGCAGGATGTCTGGAACCAAACGGTCCACCGCCCAATCGCCACCACCAATCACATTGCCCGCACGCGCGGAGGCCAGGGCCATCGACGAATCGTTGAAAAAAGAATTCCGATAAGCACTGGTGACCAACTCCGAGCACCCTTTGCTGTTGCTGTAGGGGTCGTGCCCCCCCATCGGCTCATCCTCTCGGTAACCCCAAACCCACTCTTTGTTGTCGTAGCATTTGTCGGTGGTCACATTCACCAGTGCACGCACGCTCTGGGTGTGACGTGCAGCCTCCAGCACGTGCACAGTGCCCATGACGTTGGTGGCATAGGTCATCACAGGATCTTGGTACGACAAGCGAACCAAGGGTTGTGCGGCCATGTGAATCACCACCTCAGGTCGAAAATCGTCAAACACGTGACGAACCGTGTTGTAGTCACGAATGTCACCGATGGTGCTGTCCATGTTGCTGGCCACATGCGCTTCGTTGAAAAGACTGGGCGTCGTCGGTGGCTCTAACGCCAGGCCCTTGAGTTGCGCGCCCAATGCCTGCAACCACAGACTCATCCAGCTTCCTTTGAAGCCCGTATGGCCTGTCAGCAATACGCGCTTGCCGCGCCAAAAGTTGGAATCTATGCCCATCACATCAGTCCCAAGTTTTCCACGGCGCAGTTCCCTTGGCCCATAAGGATTCCAACAAATGCTTGTCCCTCAAGGTGTCCATGGGCTGCCAAAACCCTTGGTGCTCATAGGCCATCAATTGGCCATCGGCAGCCAACTGCATCAGTGGCTCTTGCTCCCAGGTGGTGTCGTCGCCTTTGATGTACTTGAGCACATTGGGAGAGAGCACAAAAAATCCCCCATTGATCATGGCGCCATCGCCTTTGGGCTTTTCTTTGAAACTCTCAACTTTGCCGTTGCGAATATCGAGCGCACCAAACCTGCCTGGCGGATACGTGGCCGTGAGTGTGGCGTCTTTGCCGTGCTGTTGATGAAACGCAATCGTGGCGCTGATGTCAATGTCTCCGACGCCATCCCCATACGTAAAGCAAAAAGCCTTTTCGTCTTTCACATATTGCGCGACACGCCCCAGGCGGCCTCCGGTCATGGACTCATCGCCGGTATCGACCAAGGTCACACTCCACGGCTCCGCACGTTTTTGGTGAACATTCATTTGGTTAGAACGCATGTCAATCGTCACATCCGACATGTGCAGAAAGTAATTCGCAAAGTACTCTTTGATCACATAGCCCTTGTAACCACAACAAATCACAAAGTCATTGATGCCATGGCTGGCATACATCTTCATGATGTGCCACAAAATTGGCTTGCCGCCAATTTCAACCATGGGCTTGGGCCGAGTCGACGTTTCCTCGCTCAAACGCGTTCCCAAACCTCCGGCAAGAATCACGGCCTTCATATCAAACTCCCTTCGTTGTCACTCAACGCCTGAGCTAACAAACGCATCTGCATAAAAACTGTTGTCTGGCAAACCCGCAGACATCGAGGCTTCTTTCGCTGCAGCAATCATCTCTGGCGAGCCGCAAGCGTAAACCACCGTTTGCGCCAAATCAGAATGCTCAGACAAAAAAGCTTGTTGCACATAACCTTGTCGCCCCGCAAAGGCGGGCTCACGCGACAGCACAGGCTTGAACTGCAGCCACGCATACTCCGTCGGTGGTTGCCAATACAGGTCACCCGTCACTCGCCCGCCCCAATAGACGGTCACGCTCCGCGGCATCTGATCAGAGGCGAGTGTGTGGATATTTTCCAGCATAGCTTTCACCGGAGCGATGCCCGTGCCCGTGGCCAAAAATACCAGGTCATTGCCTGCCACATGGCGCACCACAAATGTACCCAAGGGCCCGTTGAGCCGCAGCAGGTCATTCTCCTTGGCTTTGTCAAACCAAAATTGGCTCATCACACCGCCTGGCACATGCCGGATGTGCAGCTCTAACCACTGACTCTCGTTCATGGCATTGGCCACCGAATAGCTGCGACGCACCCCACCATTGCCCATCACTTCGATGTACTGACCTGCATGAAAACGGAAATCGCTTTTAGGTGGTAGACGCAATACCACTTTCATGACATCTGGGGTCAACAACTGCAACGATTGAATCCGACAAGCCAAGGTCCTGGCAGGCGGGAGATCTAAATCCTGCAAGTCGTCGGCAATCAACGCCACATCCGTCAGTGGCTCTCGCACGCAACTCAACACCCATCCCTCGTCACGATCTTGCTGGCTCAACCCCAATTCGTCATGCGAGGCTTTGGTTTGTCCGTTGAGCACCTTGCATTTACACGTGCTGCAACGGCCTGAGCGACAGCTGTAGGCCAATGACACGTTGGCCCGCAAGGCAGCACTCAACAATGTCTCGCCTGCATTGGCACGAAAAATTTTACCGTTTTGAATTTCAATCAAATACATATCAGAGGTGGCGTCAAACCTGTTTCAAAGCTTGAAAAAATCACGCACGGTCAAGCCAATGCCATCGAATGAATTCACGCACGCACTGTCCCCACGCTCGCAAAAATAGCCCAATCGTGGAAGGGTTCTGCGGGTCAAGCAGCCATAGCAATCCAGCTGAGGAAAGATCGGCAAAAACCGCCCGCCCGCTCGCAAGGGCATGCGTGCCTCATGGTGCGCGCAGGTGTAAAAAACCGCCATGGGCACGTCGGTGGTGGCTGCCACATGCGAAGGTCCTGAGTCGCCTCCGATGAACCCTTGGCTCTTGGCTATCAGCACGCTCAATTGCTGCAGGGTGTAGCGTGCCCGGTGGTCAAGGTGCTGCGCATCGCGCACAGGGGCCAAGTCTTGCGAGGTCCCCACATACACCACCTTCATCGTGCCCGAGGCCGTGATGGCATTTAAGGCTTGCGCCCAGACTTCGGATGCAATGGTTCGGTTGGGCCAGTCGTGCGAGAACTGATGCACCACCACATAGGGCGCACCAATTTTTTGTACCACCTCGTCGATCAAGGTCACATCGGCAGGCGTGGGGTAGAGCTCTAATTTTTTATCAAAGTCAGCCGCACCCAGCACCACTTTGGCATAGGCATTCACTGGGTGGGTATTGGGCATGCGCTCGTACACACCGTTGAGGTCGACCACCACATCGTAGGTGCGCACGCCACGCGCCAATTGCTTGGGCGACAAAACTTGGTTGACGTATGGGTTGTGGTCAAACACCACGGCTGCATGTGTTGCCACATCAATTGAAACATCACCCGCATGCGCAGTGTGCAAGGCATGCACCACAGGCGTCAACATCAGCACATCGCCCATGGCGCCATCGCGAATCAGCAAATAACGTGGCTTGTTTCTTTCTTGCAAGGCAGGTGCATCGCGCGATTCAACCGATTGAATCAGTTCAAAAAACTTTCGATACACCGTCAACGAGGGGCGCCCGAGTTGGATGTTGGCTTTCAAGCGGTAGTTGGGAATTACCAACTGCTCCAACAGTAGTTTGAAGAAATCACCGCGTGCGCCAGCACTCAGCGCCATATGCAAGCTGCGCATCAAAGCCCGGTAGCGAGGCCGATCGCTTCGCCACACGACAAACAAGCAGCGAATAGACACCAGCACCAAGTACACCCAGGTGGTCCAGCGCATGGTGATCGATTTGTCGGTCATTTGAGATAAAAGAAAGCCAACGACATTCTCACCGCGAGCTTGATGTTTTGACCCGTCCAGCCCTGGTGCGCAGCCCTGGCCTGCAACAGGTGCCAAGCCAAGCGCAAGCAGCGCGCTTTGGCAAAAGTTTTGATCAGTTCATGCACATCCTCGCTCGCCCAACGCTGTGCATCGAGTGTTGCCACCACATCGGAGGTTTTTTTCTGCAAGGCATGTCTTGGTTGGCGTGACTTGAGCTTGACCACATTCAACACAAACAGCTGAAAGTAGCCATTGAAAATCAAGGCAGGGGGCATCGCCTCAATGAACGCGGTGAGCTCAGCGGTCGGCATGACTTTGGGAAAGTTGGACATGCCATGAAACCCAAAGGCATGTGCCTTTGGTTCGAGAAATTCAAAAGAAAACGCCTGGGCCAACTCAACCGGCGCAAACTGAAGGCGGCACTCGCCCTCCAAGTACCCGCGGTGCTGATCGCAGATGCACACATCCTCTGGGTGCATGGCGACGATGGCATCGTCTTGCAAAGCGGCCAATAGTTTGGCCGAGCGCAACGAAAAACCGCCATTGCCCACCCATAACCCACTCTTGCGCGGCCAAGGCGCGCCCATGTAGTCGTATTGCAAAAATTGATCTTGCCAGGCTTGTGGGTAGATCACATAGCCATCCCACTGAATGGTCAACACATGCGAGGTCTTCACATACGCCTGCAAGCCTTTGAGCATGAAGCGCGAATAGTCTTCGATGTTGCGAATCACCTCATGCGTGACCACCTGCAAGTTGTCAATCGCATGTGCGGGCAACACAAAGTCTGCACGGGTAAAAAACAAAACCTTGGCAAATGACAAGCCCGCACAAGTTTTTTGCAGGGCTTCAAAGCCAAGTGCTGGATATTGGCTGTCCACACAGCACAAGGTCAGTTGAGGCAAATGCAATGGCGATTTTTGCATGCGCGGCTTCGGCTCACAACCAGTTCAGTTCGCCCGATGCGCGAACGCCATGCACCGTCATGCCAAACGACTGCAACTCATGCGCACGCGCTTCACGCAACAGCTTTCGACGTTCGTGGCGCGCCACTTTCCGCGCCCACCACGATTGGTTCATGTACAGCTTCATCAGGTTGCGGTTGCCCAAGCTGTCGCTTTGCTGCAAATTCATTTCTAACTTGAGCGCCTTTTGTGTGGTCATGCCGTAGTGGTGCAACCAAGCCTCGCCCACCGTGCCTGTGCGTATGTGGTTTTCTAAAGCACGCTGAAAAAAGATCGCGTCCTCATAACCCAGCAACTTGGGCACGGGCATGAAGTAGCCCATCTGTTGCCACACACTCTCGTGAATGGCCATGCACACGGCGTGAGGTGCACCGTGACGGCAGTAGCCCTGCATTTTTTGGGCTGACGCGGCGGCCCAAGCGGCCAAGTCGTAATTGAGCTCACCCTCCACCATCGCGGGGCTGGCAATTTGCAATTGGTGTTGCTGCGCGCCTTGCAGCAGGTGGCGCATCCAGCCTTTGGCACACACCACATCGTTGTTCATCACCACCGTCCACTCCGACTGCAAAGCCAAAGCCCCTTGGTTCCAAGCAGCACCGCAACCCAAGTTGCGGTCGTTCAACACCACTGCACCAAAACCTTGTTGGCCCAGCCACTCGCGGGTGCCGTCGGTCGAGCCGTTGTCCACCGCCACAATGCGCGAGAAATCAACCTCGCTGCGGTCTAAGCTGGCAATGAATTGTTGGGTGTAGTCCAGCTGGTTGTAGCAGGCAAACGTGAGGGTGTAGTTGCTCATGTGCCTTAGTGCGCACGCTTGCGCACAATCACTTCAATTTGAACGCAGGCATCGTAGGTGGACTGGTCCAGGGGATAGCCATATTGAATCAAATGGATTTTGAATTTTTTCACCCACGACTTGCTCACGACCGGCAAGCGTTTGAGCACACTCATGAGCAACTTCACATGGCGCGGGTACTTGCGCTTGACCTCTAACCCTTTGGGAAACATCAGCGCCCAATCGAAGTTATGGCTTTGCACTTGTGCAGACACAATCTCTGCATCAGGCAGTGCCGCACACAAGCCACGCACCTCGTACGACACCGGCGACCAACTGTCTGTCTTGTCGAGGCGATATGTTGTTTTGTGGTCTGAACTGAACACACTGGGCCAAATGCCTTGCTCGTACAAATCCTCATCTGGCACCACCAGCACCAAATAACCACCTGGCTTGACCAAGCTCCACCAATTGCGCAATGCAAACACAGGGTCCAGCATGTGCTCTAGCGAATGGCTGCTGTGCACCGTGTCAAAACTTTCGGGGGGAAAGTAACGATCGAGGTGATTGGCATCACCGTCGGCCATGTCAAAGCCTTTGGCGTGAGGACACACCAAGTCTTCTCCTGCGCCAATGTCCAACACCGTTCCGCCAAAGTATTGCGAGAAAAAACTCGCATCGCGGTATTGGTTGGTTTTAGAAGCTTCTCTCATTGAATTCCTTTGTGCCTCAATTCTGAGCGTGGCGCGGGCTTTGGGCCGTGGACTCGGTCATGTGTCAATTCTATGGGCTGGGCCTGCCTCACCGAACCCGTGCAAAGGGCTCGATGCGGTCGTCGGGAATCACGGCATCGTTGCGCGGTGCAGCTGGTGCGTAGCGGTGCACATTGGGGTCTAGCCAAGTGGTGTTTTGAAATAAGTTCACCGGTCGCACCACCATGGCGCCGCCATCGCGCGTCAAGGGTTTCCACATGAAGTTCGCTGTGCCACGCGCTGTGCTGGTGAGCAAGGCATCGAAGGGCACGCTCCAAAAAATACCTTTGTCAAACGAGCCTTCGCCAAATACCGCCGCCGGCACATTGGTTTTGGTGGCAAACGCTCCCATGGTGGCGCCGTTGGCAAACACCCGGGTCAAGGTGAGGGTGGCACCCTTGTCGCCCGCCAAATATTGACCTGCCGCCAATGAGGCCTGCACGCCCTCGAAAGGTGTCATCCAATAGCCTGTCACATGGCCAGTGCGCGCGCGGTAGTCTTGAAACGCCAAGCGCTGCTCAAAGCCGCGTTGGCGCACTTGGTTGACATCGGCCCCCACCGCCCAACGGCTGCCCGGCTGGCGGTACAACACCTCGCCGCCCACGCCACCGAACATTTCTTCAAAGTAGCCGCCATACGCCGCCCAATACACATCACGCGTGGCACGGCCGGTTTGGCTCAAGCTCAAATTGCTCAGGGTGGTGGGTGAGGCCTGAAAGTACTCACGCAAATAAGTGCGCACACGCGGCAAGTTGGAAGGCGCGTCGTAGGTGAACTTGTTGTAGTTGTTCAGCAAACGCATGCGCGCCAGGGCTTTGAGCTCTATGTCCCCCGGCAACTTCAGCCCCATATGGAGTGCCGCGCTGAACTGGTACAGCACAAACGCATCGGGCCCGCCCAAGGTGTGAATGAAGTCCAAGCCCGGCTCCACATAGCTTGTGCTGCGTCGCGCAGGCAGTAAGGCGCTAGCGCCATCGGTGGACCGCGCGGTGTACGTGGGTTGAGCGCTTGGGCTTGCACCAAAGTTCGGCACATGCATGTTGTCCTGCGTGCGCGCAGCCTGGGTCTGCGCAGTGGCCCATTCGTTGCGGTTCACGTGCTGCACCGCCAACACACCGCCCACGCCGTGGTGCTGCACCACCACCTCTTGCACCTCTGGGGGTGCGTCGCGGTGTAACAGGGCCATGGCTTTGTCCAAGCGGCGTTGGGGGTAGGGTTGGTTGGAGTCGCGCGCGTCAACCACCAAGGTGTTGGGGGTCATATACATCTGGTCTATTTGCCACTGGGTGTGTGTTTGCAAGTCGCGCGCAGTTTGCGTCCAGTGGGTGGGCCACGCAGAAGCCGTGTGCTGTTGCTGTTCCAAGTGATTCAGCGTACGCCGCGCCTGCAACGGCGGGTCGGTCACTTTGGGCATATTCAGGCCGCTCAAGTCGGTCAAAAAGGTCACGCCAAACGACCACGTGTTGCCACGCTCCATACCCGCCGACAAGGCCACGCCACGCCAGGGTTGGTGCACCACCCCCCAGTTGAACGGTGTTTTGCTGGGCAGCACATTGCCTAAAGGCTCTGCTTGGTAATGGTTGGGGTCTAACTCGGCCTTGAGCACCAAACCCCATGGGCTTTGGTATTGCAGCCCAGCAAACAGCGCCGCAGGCCCATGGAACCAACTGCGTGTGGCCAACGAGCCCCCTTGCCCCACATCGTTCTGGCGCACATCCCATGCCGGACCGCCTAGGCGAGAGAGGGGGTTGCCCAGATTCGCGCGGCTGGCCAAATACCCCCACGACATGCCCAACGATGCGTCCCATGCGCCACTGCGCTTGCTGGCCACCAGGTATTCGGCGCTGAACAGCCCCGTGCCCCCCATGTCTCGCCAGCCCAGTGCCAGCGCAGGCCACTGGGCTGACTCGCCATAGAGCTGCAATTTGAGGTCCATGCTTTTGTCTTTGTAAGACTGGTTGCCACTCAAGGCCTCGGGCCCATACAAGCGGTTGGAAATGTCGGTGTAGCGAAACCCCGCCTCCATCCAACGGAAAGGTTGCAACATCACGCTGGTGTGTGTGTAAGGCCAGGTGCGGTGCAGGCCCAAACCAAAGTAACCGGCCTCTTGCATGCGTGCGGTGGGCGTTTGCAACACGCCCACATTGCCCCAATTGCTGGGCGTTGGGTTGTTGCTTAAGTTGTGGCTGAAGTTGTCGCTTGTTTTGGCTGCTGTGTTGGCTGTTAGGTTTTCAACTTGGCGCACAGACTGGCCAGGCCCCAGGGGCCCGCCCTGCACATCGGTGGGCTGCTGTGGCGCAGGTGCTTGCAACAGCACTTGGTGTTGCGCAAAGGCCTGTGCGGGCACCGCGTCAGACACACCTTGCGTGCCCAACCACTCAGCCCAGGCCAAATTAAAACGTTGCGCGGCTTGCCCATCACCCGGAGCGGCCACCGGCAACCACAACCAGGCGCCGGGTGCGGGCTGGTCTTGCTCGGTGGCGTTCCACGCCTTCAAGCCCACGTGTTGCACCCGCCCATCGGGTTGCACCACCCAAGCCCAGTCGGGCACAGGCACCACAGCAGGCTCAAGCGCGATGATCGGTGTGCGGCTTTGCGCAGCGCCTTGAGCACCATCAGCCCCACACGCCTGCACATAGTGGCGGGCGAACAAGCCCGCTTGGTGCGGCAGATCGCACACGGCGCCATCGCTGCGCATCACCCGCAGCGTGCTAGAGCGTGCGGGCAGCACCAGCTCATCGCCAATTTGCAGCATGGGGTCGCGGACTGGGTTGGCCCCCAGCCATTGCGCGTGGGCCGCAGCCACGCGCACACGCCCGGTGGGTGGCAGGGCTTTCAGCGCCTGCTGTAAGCCCTGAAAGGCTTTGCTAGAAATGGCTTGGCTTGTCTGCAAAGCTTGCAACTGCGCTTGCAACTCTTGCAATTGAGCGAGTTGCCAAGCCTTTTGCTCTGGGGTGAGCCACATCAGCCCCAGCGGGTAGCTGGGCGCACCGGGCAGGCTGTCGTGGTGCAGCAGCCAATCACTCAAGCGTTGGGGTGTATCCACCACAACTCGCGTTTGCGCCACAACCACGCTGCAAGCCATGCCCAGCAAGGAGGCAACCCACACGTGCCATGGCAAGCGCAAATTCATGGCTTCACCACGCCCACATGGCGCAAGGTCAAGCACAGCCTTGGCGCTAGGCATTGCTCGCTGTACACCACCTGTTGGTCGCGCACAGCAAACCATTCTTGGTAATGCCAAGCTTGGCCACTGGCCATTTGGGTGTGCACCTGGTCTACAAACCATTGCGCGCCGGGGCCTACCTGCTGGTTTTGTTGGGGGGTGGGTTGCGTGCGCTGGCTGCTGACGTGCTCTGGCACACCGAAGCGGTAGCCGGACATCCAGTCGCGCTGGCGCTGCCACACCACGGGTTGCGGGGCTTGCGCCAGTGTGTGCCAACTGGGTGCCTCGCCCACCTGGCCACGCAACTCATGCGTGAGGCCTATGGCCGCAACCAAGCGGCCGTCTTGTAAATGCAGCATTTCACCTTGCCCGCTGTACCAATACGTGTGTGTGTCATTTGCCCCAAGCCGTTGTTCGCCCAGCGCCATCCAACTTTGCCGGCCATTGACGCTGATGCGCACATAAGCCACGCCTTGGGCAAAGTCAGGGCTGCTGGCATGCCAGCCCATGGCACGCGCTGCGGTGTCAGCCACTGGGTTGTGCCAGCTGCAGGCGCCAAGCGCCAGCCAACACAGCCCTAATAAAAATCGCGCCACACAGGGCGCGACTTTCGCTGACTGAGCTGAACGCCTATTTGGTGCCACCCGTGCCACTGGTTGCCGGGGTGTTGCTGCTCTTGCCAGCCACGGCGGCGGCCACCGCCACAGTGGCTGCTGTGGCACCTACCACGCCCATGGTGACGCCTTCGGCGGCGGTTTGCGCCGCAGCCCGGGCTGCGGCAGCACCTGCCCCCGTGCCGGCACCGGCGCCCGCACTGCCACCCGCAGCCCCCCCCGCTTTGGCAGGTGTCGACGTGGTTTGAGCCAATACCGCCGAGCTTGCAACCAAGGCAATAGACACAAGAAAAGAACTCATTTTTTGCATGGCAGTTGTCAAATAAAAATTGCTGACGCATATGGAGGTCGAAATAGCTACAAAAAACAAAGGGCGTTTTAACAACAAAAAAGTGCTTGGGGTTAAAAGGACAATGTGTTTTAAGCTGGACAATGCTATCATCTAAGTTAATTCGATCAACGTGTACACGCTGCACCCATTCGACTTTTCCAATTCAACCTCTCCGAACGAAGGAATTTTCATGAAACGTAGAATTTTTGGCACCGTAATTTTGGGTATCTCAGCAGCTGTGTTGGTCGCATGCGGCGGCGGCGGCGACAGCCCTGTGGCTTCAGTTACCACCAACATGACCGTCACCCCTGCCAAGGGCGCGATTTATGGTGCTTCAGCCACGATTTACCAAGCCAACGGCACCACTTCTTTAAACACAGGCACCACTGGTGCAGTCAGCCCCGCCACCGGCACCGTAGCAGGAGCAGCCACGATCAACGTGGGTAACTATTCTGGCGTTGCATTTGTCAAAGTGACTGGCAATGCCACCGCCACTTACTACGACGAAAAAACAAACAGCGACACAGCCTCATTCGGTACCACAGCTTCTTTGGTGTCTGCAGTGCCAGCCATCACAGCAGGTACAGCAGGTGATGCAGGCGTTACGCCATTCACCACCATGGCTGCCAAGCTCGCTGGTGTAGACACTGACACCTTGGGTACAGCAGGTGCTGTTCCTGCTGGTTTCACCAAGAACACCGCCCTTGAAGGTGGCGCACGCGTGTTGTTGGCTTTGGGCTTGCCCTCGACCTACAACATTTTTGCCAAGCCAACGCCTGCTACCAAAGCTGCACCTACACCCGCAGACCCATTGAGCAACATCTTGGCCAGCATGGGCAAAAACACGACCAGCGCCAGCGCTTTGGAATTGTTCAGCACCATGATCACCAACACCCCCAAGGCTTCCGTTGGGACTGACGGCACAACGTCTTTGAGTGCGGCTCAAGTTACCTCTTTCACCACAGCATTCACTGCTTTCAAAGCCGCCTTTGATACGGCAGCTGCATCTGCTGGCGTTACGGTTTCGGCCGCGCAGTTGAACCCAAGCACAGCCACATTGGCAACTGCTGTCACGGCACTGGATGCTGCTGTTAAAGCAACTACCACCACGACTGCTGCAACCACGACGACCACTGCTGCTGCAACTACCACAACTGTGGCTTCGACCACCACGACCACCAAAGCTGCATCGGGCTCTGGTTCGGGTTCTGGCTCTGGCTCTGGCTCGGGTTCTGGCACTGGCAGCTTCTAAACGCAAGCGCTTCAGGCCTTCACAAAAGGGGCTCGTCAGAGCCCCTTTTTTACGCCTTTCTTTCTTCTAAATTTTCCCCACTCCGCTCAACCATGCAGCCTTTGGCTATCCTTCAACACAGCGCAAAAGCGTGCATCACTGCACGTCCAGGCGTGCTGTGGGTTTTGGTTGGGATGGCTTTATCTGCTAGCGCGCAAATGGCGCCATCAGGCTACACCGGCGCCATCAACACGCCAACGGCCGATGTGATTGCCACAGGGCATTTGGTGGGCAGTGTGTCCAACACCATTCCCGAGGTGCGCCAGGTTTTTCCAAGGGTGGGCTCATTTGGTAGCACCAACCTCGGCTTTGGGTTGGTGCCTGGTTTTGAGACCGTAGGCCGCCTCACCTACGACGGCAACCTCAATTGCGACTTGTACAGTTCCAATTGCCAAAGTACTACACGCGACTTGTCGGTGGGTGGCAAATACCAGCTGCCTTTTCAAAACCTGCCTTTCAACAGCCGCATCGCCGTGGGCATGACGGACTATGGGGGCGCTGCCACGCTCTACCGCCAGTACTATGGCGTAGGCACGGCGACAATGGGGCCGATTGATGTGAGCGCAGGTGCATCGAAGTCCACTGCAGGTGGGTTGATACACGGTAAGTTTGGCAGCATCCGGCTGCGGGTGTTTGACCAACTCCAAT
Source organism: Comamonadaceae bacterium (assembly GCA_947451285.1). Lineage (GTDB taxonomy): Bacteria > Pseudomonadota > Gammaproteobacteria > Burkholderiales > Burkholderiaceae_C > Limnohabitans. The sequence goes on along the minus strand of CANFYL010000008.1, from coordinate 2,972 downwards.
TGGTTGCAGAAAACGACAGCCGCGAGCGGCGCATTGGTATGGCTTTTCAGTTGCAAGCCCTGCCAGACCTGCAAGTGGCAGTGGGTACCAGCCACAAGCTAACCAACAACACGGTACAACAACCCCAGCAGATGACGCTGACCTTGAGCTACGCGCTCGACGGCGAAGCCGTGCGCAAAGGCCAACGAAGCAGCGCTCCAGTCACGCCGATGGCAGAGGCTACCCCTTTGGCATTTACAGGCGCCTCTCCAAACAAGCCTGCTTTCAACAGCACAACGCCACAGCCACGGGCTGAAGCAATCCCGACTCAACCCCCGGCACAAGCACCCGACACCTCTGCACCGCTTGAGTTTGCACAACGCTTTGCCAATGCCCTAGAACGCGCTGGTTTTTCTGAAATTTCTGTCGGCCAAGACAAGCAACATTGGTACGTCACGGCAGAGCCACGTGGCTGGCGTAAAAACCGTCTGGACGCCCTGGCCGCAGGCCTGGCGGTGTGGATGAAAGAACAAACAGACAGCCAAGCCTCTTTGGTGTTCACCCTCACCTTTCTGCAAAACCCCGTCTTGCAAACCATCACCAATGGCGACTGCTTGGCTTACTTCACGCAAGCATTGGCGAACTGCCGCCAAGCTGCGCCGCTGTATTTTGTGGACGACCCCATGGTCATGGAAGAACACCTCACCTATCCCACCACGTGGTTTGTCAGCCACCAAGCACCGCAGTTTTTAAAACCAGACTTTGAGTTGAGCCCCAGTGCCTCGTACACCGTGGGCACCGAGTTTGGTTTGGTCGATTACTCGGTGGGTGTCTCCAAAGGTTGGGAAGTGCCTTTGTCGAAAGGCCTGTTTTGGCACGGTTACCACACGCAGTTTTTCAGACAGTCTGACGACTTTCGAGATTCCCAAAGCTACTTCCGCCGAGTCGGCCTGGGCGAAAAAACCGCTTGGGGTGCCAATGTGCTGTCTTACACACGCCCCCTTGCCAAAGGCCTGTGGGGCGAGGTGGCCACGGGCCATATTGCCTCCAATGTGTCAGGCAACAGCCTGACCATGATGTGGTCAGCACCCGATGGGCGCTTTAAGCTGTCTGGCTCTAAAGCCAACTACACCCAAGACTTGGAAGACCGCAAAGAAGCACTCCACCCCACGCTGCTGACCGCACGCTACGCCATGCTGCCGGGCAGCTGGAACGTGTCGTTCACCAAAGGCCGCTTCTTGAACAATGACTCAGGCTTCCAAGCCATGTCGACCCATATTTTTGGTGACTACCGGCTGCGGTTTTTCTACCGCAGAACAGGTCCAGGCAATTTTCAAACCCCCTACCACCGCTCATTCGCAGGCTTTAACGTCACCTTGCCTATTGGCCCCAAAGAGTCGTATGCCTTGGGCCCCACAACAATCAGGGGCCGAGACCAGTGGGCTCTGGGCCTAGAAACCAAAGTGGGCGAAGCCGACAACTACATTGAACCCGGCTACGGCCTTTTCCCCAGCTACCGCCACGGCCTGCAAACCGATGTAGTGGATTACGACCGTGGAGATGTAGCGGCCATTGAAGGCAATTTGCATCGCTTGCGTGCAAGTTTGCGTGAACGCTTGGCAGCGAACAAATAAAGCTTGTTTCGCAGTTTTACAATCAAGCCATGTTCAATCCAACCGCTCTGTACATCGTGATGGCTGCTTTTGCAGCGACTGTTGTGGTGACTTGGGCCTTGCGCCATTTTTCGTCTTTGCTTGAAATTGGTTACGACAAAGACGAGGGCGTTCAAAAGTTTCACACCCAAACCACCTCTCGTCTAGGCGGACTTGGGCTGTTGGTGGGTTTGTGTTTGGGCATTGGCCTATCGGTACACCAACTGCCCGAAGTTGCCTCCATCGGCGGCTGGTTGCTGATTGCCTGCATCCCGGTTTTTGCAGGTGGTTTGATTGAAGATTTAACCCACCGTGTATCACCCGGCCTGCGCCTGACCTTGGCCACTTGCTCTGCTTTGTTTGTGCTCTACGTTTTAAAAATCGGTGTCTCGCGGACAGACATCGCCTGGATAGACTATTTGCTGCAATACCCAGTTTTTTATTACGCCACCACGCTCTTGGTGGTTTCTGGCTTTATCAATGCCACCAACATCATTGACGGTTTTCATGGTTTGGCGAGCGGCACCATCGCCATCATGATTTTCGCCATGGGTATCTTGGCCGCAACTGTCCAAGACTGGACCATGGTGAACCTGTGCGCCCTCACATTGGCTGTGACCTTGGGCTTTTTTGTATGGAATTGGCCCTTTGGCAAAATTTTCTTGGGCGATGCTGGCGCCTATCTGCTCGGGTTTTGGACCGTGCAATTGGGTTTGTTGATTGTCCACCGCAACACCAATATTTCCCCCATGGCCCCAGTCTTAATTGGGCTTTACCCCTTGGTTGAAACCTTGTTCAGCATGTACCGGCGCAAGTTCATTCGCTCGCACCCAATGGGGCACCCAGATAGCTTGCATCTACATACTTTGGTATACAGACGTTTGATACTCAATCCAGCCACTGACACAACAGATATTAAACGTAACTCAGCGAACTCTAAGGTTGCTCCGTCACTTTGGACGCTTACCCTCATCAACGGCTTTGCAGCAGTTGTGTTCTCCAAGGAAACAGTTGATTTGGTCCTATTTGGCATTCTTTCTGCAACGTTCTACCTTTATCTTTACAAAAGCTTAGTCCGTTTCAATTTTTCCATCAGCATATTTAGACCAAGGCGTGAAGTCGATCTTTGATTTATAACAAGGTATTTGTTGGTCCGATATCAGGAGTTAGCGGACCGTTATGAATTGGAGTTTGATTCAGCGCTGGTTAACGGGTAATCGTCCCCTAGAACCAAAGGCGTGAGAAGTAGAATTTTTTCCAATGGAAGAGGTTCTATATGAAGAGATCAAAATTCAGCGACAGCCAAATCATGGACGCGGTCAAACGCGTTGAGGCTGGCAT
>CANFYL010000007.1 GCA_947451285.1 Comamonadaceae bacterium | reverse complement strand
TATTGGGCGTTGAGGGGCACATGTTGCGCGCCCGCAGCGGCAATGGCGTAAGGTGCGATACAGGCCATCAAAGAGTTGGGCAGAACGGTGGCCACGCGCTGGCCGGCGACACCGGCTTGAATCAACAGCTGCGCCAAGCCCAGCACGCAGCGGCGCAACTGGTCGTAGCTCAAGGACGCTTCACCCAACACCACCGCTTGTTGGGGCCCCCACTGTGTGCAAGTGTGGTCCAGCATGCTGACGATGCTGCTGTGAACGCGCGGCATGTTGGATGACACAGCGGGGGGCGATGCCTTGCTCATGCCGATGCGTCGTCCACCCGGATGACCATGGACATGGCCGAGTCGCCCGCCGCGCAGCCTGTGAACAAACCGATGCCGCCGCCTTGCAGCACCATTTGTTCGATCAGCTCAATCAGACTGCGCAAGCCCGTGGGGCCCTGCGGATGTCCCCAGACCAAAGAGCAGCCGTATTGGTTGATTTTTTCAATCGCAAATCCGGTCTCGCGGGCAAACACGATGTCGTTGACGATGAAGGGGTTGTGCATCTTCACGTGGGTGATGTCGTGCATCTCGAGTCCTGCATCTTGCAAGGCTGCACGGCTTGCAGGCACGGGTGCCATGGGCATATGGGCTTTGAGAGTGCGGGCTTGACCCACACCTAAAATCTGTATGCGTATTTCGGGTCGGGTCGAGATGCTGCGTGCCTGGGCCTGCGAGCAGACAAACATGGCTGCATTGCCGTCAGCGGGATGTGTTTGCCCGCCAAAGCTGATGGTGCCACCGTCAATCACCGGCTTGAGCGCAGCCAAGCCTTGTGCGGTGGTGGTGTGCAGACCTTCATCGCCATCTAAGGTCGTGTTGATTTTTTGTAATCGCGCATCGGGTACTTCAAATGGCAGACGCATGTAGCGCTTTTGAAAAGCATGGTCATGCGCTGTGGCGTCTTTGTATTGTTCGTAGCGCATCAAGGTGACATCGTTTTGTTCGGCACTGCTGATGCCAAACAGGCGAGCTACGTTTTCACCGGTTTCCACCATGGCGACGCCGGCGAAGGGGTCTTTGCGAAAGTTGTCCAGCACCCAGTTTTCGCGTCGCCCGCTGCCGCCAGGCCCTTGCGGGTTGGGGTAGTAAAGCTCTGGGCCGTTGCTCACGCGATCAGCCGTGAGCACCAGCACGCAGTTGGCGCGTCCTGAGCTGACCTCGTCCGAAGCCAGGGCCAGGCAACGTGCCGAGGTGGCGCAGGCCTGCGAAATGGTGGGACCCGCCACTGAGTCGAGCCCCATCAGCCCGGTGGCCCAAGGCAAGCCATAAAAACTGCCGGCCTGTGGCACGCTCATGCCCAAAACGCCAGAATCAATGGCCAGGTCTAGCAAGCCTCGGCACGTCATTTCGCGCTTGGCATTCCACGCTGCGAACTCTAGGCTGTGCAAATGGGCCAAGCTGCCTTGCCAGCGGGCAAACGGGGTCGACCAATACTGTCCGTAGGGAATGAAGGCGCTCTGGTGATCGCGCTTTGGGCTGGCTATTGGGGTAGATACATGGCTCATAAAACTGTTCTCAGTTTGAAAGAAACTGTGACGTCACATTGTGAGTCAATATCGGCATACATCTTGATTTCAATGCGACATGAAAGCGCTGACAAGCAAGGTCTCGTCCACGATTCTTTGGATGATTTGTTGGTTTTGGTCGCGGTGGTGTGCCACCACAAATTCGAGCCGCTGTGGTTTTAGCTGTGCCGATAGCAGTTGCAACTCTTGAGATTTCAGACGTTGCGCAACCAGCGGCTCAGGCAAGATGCCAATGCCCGCACCACTCGCCACGATTTCTACGATGCTTTGAACGCTGTCAGAGGTGTTGATGGTTTGGTGGCTCAGGCCGTATTGGCGAAGTGTCTCCACAGCCATAGGATGCATATGGGACGGACGAGCTACGCACCAGATGGGATGGGCCTCAAGCATTTGCGTCACATCACCTTGACTCGGCCTTGACTTGGCCAGTCCAGAAGACATGAGCCATAAGATGTCCACCCCGCCAATGGGCGTCGCTGTGAGCTGCGGACTGTCGATCGGAGCGGCCAAGATGGCCAGGTCGAGCAGGCCGATTTCTAGACGGTGTCGCATGTCAACGGTGAGGCCGATGTCGAGTTCATAGTGCACACCTGGCATGACTTGTTTAAGCCGTGCCATCAGCTTTGAAAACCAAGTCACCGCCACAATTTCGCCCACGCCCATGCGGATCACCCCAGTGGCGGCTGATAACTTGTCTTGGAACACCACCACATCTTCCAAACGGGTCAGCAGGGGTTGCGTACGTTGGACCAAATCGCGGCCTTGAATGGTCAGCTCCATGCGTCGACCTTGGCGCTCAAAGAGGCGAACGCCAATGGCTTCCTCTAGATCTTTGACCCGCTTAGAAATCGCTGGCTGGGTGGTGTTGAGGCGCTGCGCTGCGGCAGTGAATGAGCCCAAACGCGCAATCCAGCATAAGGTTTCGAGGTTGACGATGGTGATTCGACTCATGAACTAATTTTATGATTTCATATATCTAAATATGAATTGAAATTATAGGTTTACTTGATTAGATTAGCTGCTCACCGTTTGTGTTGTGCGCATGACAAAGGGCTTAATTTCATGGAAACCTACGACCTCTTCATTGATGGGCAGACCTGCAAACCTGCGGGGGGTGAATACTTCGAATCGTTTGATCCCTATACGGGCCGGCCTTGGGCCAGAGTTGCCAAAGGGGGTGCTTTGGATGTTGAGCGAGCAGTTCAGGCTGCACATCAAGCCTTCAAATCAAACGCTTGGCGAGGTCTCACGGCGTCGGCCCGCGGATCATTGCTGCGCAAACTGGCGGACCTGATCGCGCTCAATGCAGAACGCTTGGGCGCCATCGAAACGCATGACAACGGCAAGTTACTTGCAGAAATGCAGGCCCAGGTGCGCTACATACCTCAATGGTTTCACTATTACGGTGGCTTGGCTGACAAGATCGAGGGCTCGGTGATTCCGGTGGACAAAGCCAAGATGTTCACTTTCACCGAATACGAGCCCTTAGGCGTGATCGCGGCGATCACACCTTGGAATTCACCGTTGTTGCTCGCCGCTTGGAAGTTGGCTCCCGCCTTAGCTGCAGGCAACACCGTGGTGTGGAAACCGTCTGAGCACGCATCGGTCTCGTCACTGGAGTTCGTTAAGTTGATGGCCGAGGCAGGTTTTCCGCCGGGTGTGGTCAATGTGGTGACCGGATTTGGCCAAGACGTGGGTGAGCCTTTGGTGACGCACCCGCTGGTCGCCAAAGTGGCTTTCACCGGTGGCGAAGCAGGTGGAATACGCGTGGCCGAGTTGGCTGCGCGAGGCCTCAAACCCGTGACGCTTGAGTTGGGGGGTAAGTCGCCCAACATCGTGTTTGCTGACGCGAACATTGACAACGCCGTCAAGGGAGTGATCTCGGGGATCTTCGCTGCGACCGGGCAGACCTGTGTGGCTGGCTCTCGCCTGTTGGTGCAACGCCAGGTGTATGACGAGGTGGTGGGCAAGGTGGTGGACATGGCCCGCACTGCGCGTATTGGAAACCCAGGTGAATTGACCACCCAGGTCGGACCTGTGACCACACGTGCACAGTTTGAGAAGGTGCTGCGCTACATCGATGGAGCCAAGCGAGAAGGCGCATCTTGTTTGTTGGGTGGTGGTCCTGCCACCCACGCCGAGTGCGGCGATGGTTGGTTTGTTCAGCCCACCGTGTTTGGCGATGTCACGCCTCAGATGCAATTGGCCCAAGAGGAAGTGTTTGGACCCGTTTTGGCTGCTATGGTGTTTGAAGATGAAGACGATGCGGTACGAATTGCCAATAGCTTGCCTTATGGTTTAGCCGCAGGGGTATGGACCGAAAACATGGCGCGAGCACTCACGATGTCCAAGCGGCTCGAGGCTGGAACGGTATGGATCAACACCTATCGTGCCGTCAGCTATATGGCGCCCTTTGGTGGTTACAAGCGTTCAGGGATTGGGCGTGAAAGTGGCATGGAAATGATCAAAGAATATTTACAGACCAAATGCGTCTGGATCGATATGGGTAACGAAGTACCTAACCCGTTCGTGCTGCGCTAAATACACGACATGTTTTTCAAATCAAGTAGGTCATCTATATGAACCCCACCCTTGGATTTATTGGACTTGGCAACATGGGCCATCCCATGGCCACGCGCTTGCGGGATGCGCACCCAACACTGATCGTGCAAGACGTGCGCCTAGAGCATGCCCAGGCCTTTGCTGGCAGCAGCAATGCGGTGGCAACCTCGCCACGCGAGTTGGCTGACCACGTAGACATTGTTTTCATGAGCCTGCCCACACCTGCTGCGGTGTTGGCCGTCGTCGAGGGTGATCAAGGCCTGGCCATGGGCGCGCGCGCTCAGTGTGTGATCGACTTGTCGACCACGGGTCCGACTACTGCCATCAAGGCGGCACAGTTGCTGGCAAGCCATGGCATGGCTTTCATGGATGCGCCTGTGAGCGGTGGCGTGACTGGGGCGACCAAGGGAACCTTGGCCATCATGGCTTCTGGTGCCAAGGCTGATTTCGAGCGCGCCAAGCCCCTGCTGGCATGTTTAGGCAAGGTGTTTCTGGTGGGGGACAAACCAGGACAGGGGCAAGCCATGAAGCTGCTCAACAATCAGCTCTCCGCGATGGCGATGGCCGCCACTGCGGAGGTGATGGTGTTGGGCGTGAAAGCTGGCCTTGATCCAGTCTTGATGCTCGATGTGCTGAACGCGGGCAGTGGCCGCAACACAGCAACCACCGATAAATTTCCGCGATCGGTTCTTGATCGCAGCTTTAATTTTGGCTTTCGAGCTGTGCTGTTGCACAAAGATGTGCGTCTGTGCAAGCAGTTTGCGGATGAGTTTGAGGTGCCATTTTCAATTGGTAGCGCCGTCGACAAAGTGTGGGAGAACGCTGCCGCGCAGTTGGGCGACGAAGATTTCACACGAATTGTCGAGCTCATGGAACGCGAAGCAAAGGTCACAATTCACGGCGATGGCATGGCTCGACAAGGATGAAGATTCATGGCAATTCACAATAGGGCGCCACGAGCGTTCGAGGTTTGTCTATGAAGTCAACCCAATACCGTGTTGGCGTAGACACGGGTGGCACTTTCACTGACTTGATCATGATGGGTGACGACGGCCGATTGCTGCGCAACAAGGTGCTGTCTACCCCCGACGACTTTTCGCGTGGTATTTTGCAGGCCCTGACAGAGACCATGGCGGCCCATGGGCTCACCGGAGCTGATGTGCGTGAGTTCATCCACGGCACTACGGTAGCTACCAATGCGGTGTTGGAGTCTAAGGGCCCCAGCCTTGGCTTGATCACCACCCGGGGGTTTGCCGATGTGCTGGAGATTGGCCGTGGCACATGGGGTGCAGATGTCCATGACCTGCGTTGGCTCAAGCCGGAGCCCTTGGTTGCACGTACAAATCGCCGTGAAATCGATGAGCGCTTGTCAGCTCGTGGCGAGGTGTTGTGCGCGCCCAGCTCTGATCAGATCGCACAGGAGTTGGCGTTTTTGCATGACGCAGGCATTCGCGATGTGGCGGTCTGCCTGCTCAACGCGTATGTAGATCCAGTTCACGAGCGCTTGGTTCAATCCGTTGGGCAGCGTATGTTTACCGACATGAATATTTGCTGTTCTACCGATGTGCTCGGTGAGGCGCGTGAGTACGAACGCACCAGCACCACAGTGATCAATACATTTTTAATGCCGGTGGTGGACTGCTATCTGGAGCGCCTGCAAACAGCCTTGCGCAACGTCGGTTACAACGGCAGCGTCTTGGTGATGCAGTCCAATGGTGGACTGATTTCTGCTGACATGGCCCGACGTAGACCTGTCAATATTGTGGAGTCTGGTCCGGCGGCTGGCGTCCTCTCAGCGTGCTACCTAGCCGAACAAACGAATGACCGCAATCTGATCGCGTTTGATATGGGTGGCACCACGGCCAAGGCCACATTGATTGAAGATGGTCAACCTTTTGAATCTGCCGAGTACCACGTGGGCGGAGGTATGAGCCACTCTGGCAGTCAAGGTGGCGGCCACGTCATACGCGTGCCTTCTATTGAAATTGCCGAAGTCGGTGCAGGCGGCGGCAGTATCGCTTGGTTGGACGCTGGTGGCGCGTTGCGCGTTGGACCCCGCAGTGCAGGTGCTGTGCCAGGACCTGCGTGTTACGACCAAGGTGCAACCCAACCCACCACCACCGATGCCTATGCAGCCATGGGCTACCTCAACCCAACCACCATCGCTGGCGGGGCCAAAAGAATTTCAGTCAAACACGCCAACGAAGCCATTCGCCAAGTGGTGGCAGAACCATCAGGGCTATCTCTCGAAGCATCCGCTCACGGCATCTACGCCGTAGCCACGTCCAACATGATTCGCGCCATTCGAGCGGTTTCAGTGGAGCGGGGACGCGACGCGCGCGACTACACGCTGGTGGCTTTCGGTGGCGCTGGGCCCTTGCATGCCGCCGAAATTGGGCGAACTTTGGGACTCCAACGCGTGCTGGTTCCCAATTCGCCAGGCCTCTTTAGCGCCTTGGGTCTGTTGATGTCTGATGTGCAGCACAAATACAGTCGTACCGTTTTGCAGCGAACCAGCACCATGTCCACAGAGCACGCCCAGCGCCTGAAACATGTGTTCGCGGACCTGGAAAAAAATGCACTGCTTGAAATGGCACAAGAGGGACACGCGCTGGGTGCGATTGAGATCGAGCGAAGCGCCACCATGCAATATTTGGGGCAATCGTTTGAATTGATGATTCAAGTGCCTCGACTTGACATCGACGTTGCGGGCTGGTCAATGCTTGCGCAAGCTTTTTGTGACGAGCACCAAAAAACCTATGGCTATCAAGAAGACGCTTCGCGTGTTCAGATCGTCAGTCTTCGTATTTCTGCGTCGACACGCACCACCAAGTGCTCTTATGCCGAGGTGGGGCGTCAATCGATGGTGCGTTCACCCGGTCAACATGCCAATACTCAAAATACCAATTCGCGTCGTGCCTACTTTGGCGCTGACCACGGGTGGCAAGAGGCCCGTGTGGTTTGCCGCGCAGACTTGCTGGCAGCCCCCATTGAAGGCCCCGCGATTGTGGAGGAGATGGACACCACGGTAGTCATCCCGCCGGATTGCGCGGTCTCGCTGGACGCATTTGGCAACCTGATCATCACGCTCCACGCCATCACCGCAACTGCAGGTGATGCAGCTCACGTCAACGCTGCTTCGCTGGAGCTGGTCAAAAACAGCTTGGAGTCGGTCACCGACAACATGGCGCGTACCTTGGCACGAACCGCTAGATCGCTGATCGTGCGGGACTCGCATGATTTTTCGGTGGCCCTATGCAATCCGGCTGGCGAATTGGTCAGCGCAGGGGTGGGTATTGCTGTGCATTTGGGATCGATTCCCAATGCTGTGGCTTCGTTGCCAGCTTCTATTCGAGATGACTTGCGGCCTGGCGACATTATTTTCACGAACGATCCCTACGCTGGTGGCATGCATTTACCCGACATCTTTGTCTTCAAGCCCCTGTTCATGGATGGGCAACTGGCAGGCTTTGCTGCTGCGGTGGCGCACATGGCAGACATTGGCGGGCGTGTGCCCGGAGGCAACGCAGCAGACTCAACTGAAATTTTTCAAGAGGGTGTTCGTATCCCGCCGACCAAGTTGTATTCAAAAGGCGAGTTCAATGAGAGCGTGTTGGCGCTGATCTTGGCCAATGTGCGCCAGCCCGACGTGCTGTTGGCTGATTTACAAGCTGAAATTGCGGCCTGTAATACGGCTGAGCTGGAGTTTGCAGCGATCGCTCAAAAGATGGGTGGCAAAGCCTTGCGTGATTACATGAAAGAACTCATTGATTACGGTGAGCGCATGGGACGTGAGGCATTGAAAGAACTTAAACCTGGGCGTTACACCTTTGTGGACCACTTGGACGACGATGGTGTGGGTGGGGCGCCTGTCAAGATTCAGGTTCGGGTGGATGTGCGCGAAGGAGGCATTGATGTGGATTTTGAGGGCACATCGCCACAAGTTCGCAGTGCCATCAATGCGCCTATCTCGATCACACGTTCAGCCGTGGCATTTGTGGTGAAGTCCGTCATTGGACGTGAAATTCCCAACAACTCTGGTTTTCTGCGCTTGCTGCACGTCAGCGCACCTCCTGGCAGCGTGGTGAATATGGCGTTTCCTGCGGCCTGCGCAGCCCGAGCAGTCACGGCATACCGTGTCACCGACGCCCTGATGGGCGCTTTTGCCCCGCTTCGCCCAGACCGCGTGCCTGCTGCAGGCGATGGGGGACCAGCCGTGATCAGTTGTGGCGGGGTAGATGAGGATGGCAAAACATTTGTGTTCATGGAGTTGATCTCGGGTGCTTTTGGCGGGCGTCCTGGTTTAGATGGCTTGGAGGGGGTGGCGTCGCCCATCGTCAATGCGCAAAACACCAGCTGTGAGTTGATCGAGGCCACGTACCCACTGCGGATTGAACACTATGGCTTTGTTCCCAACACCGGTGGAGCGGGCCAATTCAGAGGGGGGCTGGCCGTCAGACGTGATGTGCGATTTTTGGGGCAACGTGCCGTGTTGCAAATTCGTTCCGACCGGGCGCGAATCAAACCCTGGGGATTAAACGGTGGTGCTGAGGGCGTCAACTCGTGCAATACCTTGTTCACCGCTGATGGCGCCTTGCAAGAATTGCCATCCAAGATTGTGTTGGACATTGCCACTGGCGCTATGTGGCGTCACACCACCGCAAGTGGCGGTGGTTGGGGCTTGGCAGCAGATCGCTCAGAGCAAGCCATTGCACGCGATCTGCGCGACGGTAAAACACTCAAAGGCGGCTGAGGTTCTTACGCAAGTGGACTGTGCTGACGCTTGGCAATGCGATCCACGATTTCTGGCAACAGTGCCTGGGGGTCGCCCTCGGCGCATGCTGATTCAAGCGTTTGTTGGATGGCCAACGAGACGGTCCGATCGGCGTCGGTGTTGAGCGCCATCTCGTTGTAATAACTCAGGTCTTTGAGTGCATTGGCCATGCTAAAGCGCAAGCCCGATGTGTCGTGGGTGGCCAAATAAGGCTTCAAACGGTCGAGGGCTGCGCCCCAGCCGCCGCCCAAGGCCAACACGTCGACAAATGTTTGTGCATCCACACCTGCGCGTTGAGCACATGCAGCTGCTTCGGCCAGCAAGGTGACGCTGCCCAATGACACGTAGTTGTGCAGGAGCTTCATTCGGTGACCTGCTCCCACAGCACCTGCATGAATGATGTTCTCAGCAAAGCACGACAAGATGGGTTTGCACTGTTCAAACAGTGCGTCGTCCCCGCCAACCAAGAGGTTGAGTTTTCCGAGCGCTGCTTCTTTGGGCGTTCGGGTCATGGGCGCATCTAAAAATCGACCACCTGCGGCATGCACGGCTTGCGCAACTTTGTCTGTGGATGCGGGAACGGCTGTTGAGCAATCGATGACGATGCTGCCCGCTTGAAGTCCCTGCAGTACCCCTTCATCTCCCATCAGTACCGCCTCGACTTGGGGGGTTCCGGTGACGCACAAGATCACCACATTCGAGTTTTCTGCAAGTTTCTTAGGCGTGTTGAAGGTCAGAGCGCCGGCTGCAAGCAGATCGGTCAAGGATTGATTCCCAGGGTGTTCAAGGACAGACAAGTCCCAACCATGTTTGATCAAGTTGCTGGCAATGCCATGTCCCATCATGCCAATGCCGATCATTCCAATTTTTTTCATATGTTTGTGACGGGCTTTAGGACTGCATGCCCCATCGAACCACGGTCCTTCGCTCAAGTGTTTTAAAAACCAAATTCTCGACCAACAACCCAAACAAGATCACGGTCAGCAGGCCCGCAAATACGTTGGGAATATCAAGCATGTTTTTATGTTGAAAAATAAACCAACCCAAGCCACCTTGGCCTGAACTTGCCCCAAAGACCAATTCAGCTGCGATCAGCGTGCGCCAAGCAAAAGCCCAGCCAATTTTGAGACCCGTCAAAATACTGGGTAAGGCTCCTGGGATCAAGATGTGGCGCACATAGCCCGTGGCCGACAAGCCATAGTTTTGACCGACCATGCGCCAGGTGGGACTCACCGAACGAAAGCCAGCATGGGTATTGAGCGCCACTGCCCACAGCACCGCATGAATCAGGACAAACACAATGCTGCCCTCGCCCAAGCCAAACCAAATCATCGCCAAAGGCAGCAAGGCAATGGAGGGCAGGGGATTGAACATGGCGGTGAGCGTTTCTAAGAAATCAGACCCAATGCGCGTGGCGCTTGCAAATGCCGTCAGGATGGCAGCAAAGAACATGCCGGCGATATAGCCTTGTAACAACACCTTGATGGAAGACCACGTTGCCCAGATGATCTTGCCGTCCAGCAAGCCGCTCCAAAAGGCTTGCAAGGTTTCTGACAAGGTAGGAAAGATCAAGGGGTTGTCTTGCCAACTGGCATAGCCTTCCCACAACAGCGCCAAGCACACCAACACCAAGGTTTTGCGGAGGCTGCTGTTGTTCCACAAGAGGGTCAAGGCCCCCAGTCGCTGATGGACCAAAATTTCTTGGGGTGGGCGCACGATGTGGATCACATCGACGCGAGAGTCTGGTACGGGCTCATGCATGGGCAATCCTTGCTTGGCTGTCAAACAGCAGGGCCTCAATTTCTTGCACCAGGGGTTGTCCAGAGGGTCCCACGCTGTCGAGCCCTTGTGCATGAAGTTCTGCTCTGACTTGTCCTGGGTGGGGGCTCAGCAACAAGATTCGGTTGCCTATGCGCACGGCTTCGGGAATCGAATGCGTCACAAACAGCACGGTAAAGCGGGTGTCTTCCCACAGTTGAAGCAACTCTTCTTGCATCTTGCTTCGCGTTAAGGCGTCAAGTGCAGCGAAGGGTTCGTCCATCAGCAAGATGTCGGGCTCCATGGCCATGCCTCTGGCAATGGCAGCACGTTGCTTCATGCCACCGGACAAGGTGTGGGGAAGACTGTGGGCGAAGCCAGAAAGATTGACCTTCTCGATGTAGTGCAGGGCGCGATCAACAGCTTCTGGGCGATTCAGTGTGCCACTCGCGGTGAGAGCAAAGACCACGTTTTCTAGCACCGTCTTCCAAGGTAAAAGTTGATCAAACTCTTGAAACACCATCACGCGGTCAGGACCGGGTCGATGAATCTTTTGTCCGTTGAGACGAATGCTGCCTTCCACCGGATTGATAAACCCACCGACGGCTTTGAGAAGCGAGGACTTGCCGCAACCTGAGGCCCCCAAGATCACATAGCGATCAGACTTGAAAACATCAAAACTGACTTGGTAGGTGGCCGTGACCAAGTGATCGTCGGTTCGGTACTGAAGGGTCACCCCTTGAACCGACAGCAACGGGGGTGGAGTGTTTTCAGTCATACAAGTTTCAGTTGCCGGATGACAAATCAACGCCAGGAAAAAACAAGTCACGCACAGAAGTTGGGCGGTTTTTCAGAGAGCCGATGTCGTGCATGAAGTTCGCATATTTCATAACATTTTCAGGCGCAGTGGTGTATTTGATCGATGGGTCGTTGAGCATCGCCACCATGTCGTTGAGTGTCCATTTGCCGCCACCCATTGAGTCAATCAAAATTTGAGCTGAACCCGGCTTGTCATTTTTGATCATGTCTTGGGCTTCCTTGAGTGCACTTAAAAAAGCGCCGTAAACCTTAGGGTTTCGCTCTTGAAATCGTTTGGTGGTTGAGATCATGGTGAAGGTGGTGGAGCCACCCATCACATCGTCCGAGTTCATGATCGAGCGCACGCCTGGTGTCTTGCGTTCAGCTTGGTCAAGCGGCGCTGAAGCAAAGTGTCCGCTGATTCCAGCACTGTTGGACAGAAGGGCCGATGCGGCATCACCATGGGTCATGCTGACAGTGAATGGGTCAAAGCGAAAGGCCTGTTCTTTGCCGTATTTTTTAACGGCATACATTTGCATCACGATGGAGGGGATGGATGACTTGACCGAGGTCACAGCCACTTTGTCGTTGCCCCTGAGGTCATCGACAGTTTTGAGGTGTTCTGCACGGGTGTTGAGGTTCATGGGCATAGAGCTCATCGCCGCAACCCCTTTGACATCGACACCGCCCTTGGTCTTGTCCCAGAGAATTAAGAAAGAGGGCGGGCCGGCTGAAATGAAATCTGCCGAACCCGAGACCAAGGCATCGATCATGGCTGAGGGGCCGCCAAAGTTAGACCAGTTGACTTTGACCTTCACGCCCTGCAAATCGGCATGTTTTTCGACCAAGTTGTGCGTCTTCATGATGTGCAAGGGCAAAAAACCAAAGCCACCTGCACCCAATGGCACACGAATTTCTGAAACCTCAGCATTTGCAGCGGTGGTTATAAAAAGCCCAGCCGTTAATGCCAATGTGGTGAATACGTTTTTCATTTTTGCCTCCTATTTTTTTGACATCGCTACGGGTTACCCAGTCGCAATGCGCGGTCAGTGTAGCCAGTTTGCGCTTATCACAAGGTCACATCTTTGACCCATGTCATCATTGCTTTTCGATGCCTGAAAGTTTGACAAGTCGCGCGGTGCTTTGGTAGTCACGCTGAATTTGATCTGCAAATTCTTGCGGCGTACTGGCGGCCGGCACCAATCCCAAGGTTCGAATGCGGCTTTGAACATTGGCGTCGTTGAGTGCGTCGTTGAGGTCTTTATTCAAGGCCATCACCAGCGCTTGGGGCGTGGCGACAGGTACGGCAATTCCATACCACTCGGGCATATCGCCTAGAGCTGGATAGCCTGCTTGGTCCGCAGTGGGCGTGCCTGGCAATACATCCAATGGGTCTTTGCCAAACAAAACCAAGGCTTTGAGTTTGCCGCTGCGCACATGGGGGGCTACCGAAGTCGGGTTGGCGACCATCAGGGGAATATGGCCAGCCAGCAGATCAACCACCGCGGGCCCTGCCCCTTTGTAGGCGACGTGGGTCATGTCGATCTGGGTGGCAAACTTCAGCAACTCACCTGCCAGTTGAGGGCCTGAGGCACTCGAGCCAAAAAATAATTTACCCGGTTGGCTTTTGGCCAAGACCACCAGTTCTTTGACCGAGTTGGCTGCCAGGGAGGGATGGGCCACCAGCACAAAAGGTTGCTGGGTGCCACGGATGACCGGCTTGAAATCTTTCAGTGGATCAAATGGCGCGTCTTTATAGAGGTGCGGGTTGACAGTGAACACGCCTTGGTGGGCCAGTGCCAAGGTGTAACCGTCAGGCGCTGCTTTGGCTGCAAAGCCGGTGCCGATATTTCCTTGTGCGCCAGCCCGGTTGTCCACAATGACCTGTTGTTTCCAGATGTGGGTGAGTTTTTCACCCAAGATACGAGCCAATGCATCCGTTCCTCCTCCCGGTGGAAACGGAACCACGATGGTGACACTGCGGGTGGGAGCAAAAGCTCCCTGAGCCAGTGCCAGCGTTGGCAGCCAAGCGCTGAGCAGCAAGCCAATGAGCCATTTGTTCATGCTGGATTCTCCTAGGGTTGTACGGATGTCATGGGTGTCGGGGTGAAACTTGCGCCATTTGCATCAAAGCGGCGACATTGGGCATCGTCTCAATCTGCCAGATGGCATCAATCAAGGTTTGCGCTTGTGAAGGATTGAGGTGAGCACTTGAGAGGCTGAGAAACTTCTCTTCTATTTCTGCGTCGCTGAGTGGATGTTTGACCGACCCACGGGCGTGTGCGATGTGACGGCTGACGCTTGCATGGTTCTTGAATTGAAGGGTGACCTTGGCCGCATCGATGCCATAGCTGGCATCGTCTATGAAGTGCAAGCATTGCCCCAGCGCCCGCACGGCGGGGTCTTGTACCACTGCATCGCTGAACTCGGCCAAACCAGCACGTCCTTTGAGAAGACTGGCTGCCACCGCGTGTTGGGCAGATACTTGTGAGGCGCGCCCAGTTGTGACGGCAGGTCGATCGGTTCGTTGACGCAGCAAAGGGTGTCCGGTCAATTCAATGGCTACCAACTCAGTGTGCAGCAACTGTTGCATACCCTCTTGATGCGCCAATTCCAAACACGCTTCAATGACAGGGTTGAGCACCACGCCACATGGGTAAGGCTTGTAACTATTGCCTTGTACCTCCCAATGCTGGCCTAGGCCTTCGGTGATGCATGACAGGTCTGGCGATTCGCCCATCACTTGCAAAAAGCCGCGTTGTCCTTCAAGAGGCTGCTCGGGTCCGGTGAAATTGCGTGCAGCCAACAAGGCACTGAGTAAACCATTGCGGGCCGCGTTGCCGACACTTGTGCTTTTGGCCATGGTGCCTAAGGTTTCCACCAAACCGCAGGCTTGGTTGCTGGCTGAGCCCAAGGCCCATTTGAGTTGTTGGGGGGTGAGTTGAAGTACCCGTCCCACGGCCATGGCTGCACCGAGCACGCCGCAGGTTGAGGTGATATGCCAACCCCGCGCATAGTGTCTGGGTGAGATGGCGTTGCCCACACGGCACTCGATTTCAATACCTAGCAACAGCGCATGCAAAAAATCAGCGCCATCCAAGGGCTGCAACTGTGCATGGGCAAGCAGTGCTGCCGCTACAGGACCGGTGGGATGAATCACGGTGCGCTCATGCGTGTCATCAAAGTCAAATACATTGGCGCTCATGGCATTGAGTGCAGCAGCATTCAAGACATCCGTGCGCTCGCTGCGGCCGATCAAGCCCGCTTGTGCATTGGCAGCAAACGCAGACAAGGTGTTCACCACTATTTCAATGGAGGGGTCAGTGGCACCCGCAAACCCTACCGCAAAATAATTCAACAAGCTTCGTTTGAGTTCGTGTCGCACATCGACCGGCACATCGGTCCATTGGGCAGAAGCGACAAAGTCGCATACCCGTGACGACAACTGCGTCGTTGGGTCTTGTTTCATAGGGCGGACCATCCACCGTCGATGGGCAGCACGTGACCCGTGATTTCACTGGCCGCTGGGCTGCACAAAAACACCACACTGGCAGCCACGTCTTGTGCTCGAACAAAACGTTGGGTGGGTTGCTTGTTTTGAAGGAACTCGATTTCAGCCTCTTCGCGAGACATAGATCGTTCGCGCATCATGTCAAGCACGCGTATGTCAGTGCCGGGTGTCAGCACCGACCCAGGGCATATCGCATTGCTGGTGATGCCGTCTGTCACTGTTTCGGCTGCCACGGCGCGGGTCAAGCCAATCAGGGCGGTTTTGGTCGTGACATAGTCCACTCGCTGCGCTGTTCCACGCAGCCCATAGACCGAGGTCATTTGAATGATGCGTCCCCAGACTTGCGACTTCATGTTTGGGAGTACCTTCTGTATCAAACCAAAAGCTGCACTCAGGTTGACATTCAAGGCTTGTTGCCAGTCCTCAAAAGGCAGTGTTTCTATGGGGCCAAAGTGGCGCATGACGGCGTTGTTGATCAAGATGTCTGGCGCCTTTCCTGTTGCACAGACTTGGGCATGCAGGTCCTCAATACCTTGCCGTGTTGAAAGGTCGCTGCGGCAGTAGCTGGCCTGAATGCCATGTTCAGTTTGCATGTGCTCTAGCACCGGCGACATCAAGGCCGCGTCTTGCAATCCGTGCAAGGCCACATGGCAACCTGATTCGGCCAACCCTTGTGCTATGGCCAAACCAAGGCCATCGGTTGACCCAGTGATTAAGGCGCGACGGCCCTGCAATGAATGTGGGTTGTGATTGGCGAGCGTCATGGATGAAGCGTTCAGTCAGCCGAGAGATTTTTATCTCGCACAATCTTGTCCCATTTGGTGAACTCGTTGCGTAAAAACTGTTGCGCTTGCACACGGCCATTGCCCATAGGTTGAAGACCGTCACGTTCGAGTACCTGTCGCATGGCATCGCTGCGTAAGGCTTGCGCACATGCATCGTTGAGTCGATCAAGAATTGCGCTGGGCGTACCCGCCGGGGCTGCCACAATGAACCAGTTGAGCGCTTCAAAGCCAGGGAAAGTTTCTGCTACGGTGGGAACGTTGGGCAGTGTGGGCAAGCGGCGAGCTCCAGTGGTGGCGATGACTTTCAAACGTCCACTGTTGACATGCACCATCGACGAACCAGGGTTGTCAAACATCAGGTCAATACGGGCTGCAATCAAATCGGTGAATGCCGCCCCTGCACCTTTGTAGGGGACTTTTGTGACTTGAATTTGTGCGGTGGTGGTCAGTAGTTCGGTGGCCAAGCGTTGGATGCCACTGCTGCCAGGTAATGCAAAGTTGATCTGCATGTTGTTGCGTGCCATTTGCAACACCTCTGCAAAGGTATTGGCCTTAAAAGCCACAGGTGCGACCAACACTTGGGGCGTCGCTGCAAGGATGGTGACGGGCTCAAAGTCTTTGAAGATGTCGTAGGGCAATTTGGGGACAAATGAAGGGGTCGTTCCGAATGCCGCAGAGCTGATCAACAAAGTGCTGCCATCTGGCGTTGCCTTGGCCACGTCGGCGGTTCCAATCTGACCCGTGGCGCTGGCCTTGTTTTCTACCACTACGGATCGGTTGAGAATTTTGCCCAGCTCGACAGCAAACGGGCGTGCCAAAGCATCGACGCCACCACCAGCGGCAAACGGAACAACCAAACGCACCGTTCGATCAGGTAAGTCTTGGGCATGCGTGAGCGAGTGGGTCAGCAAGACGGAGCTACCTGCCACCATACCTGTGAGTGCTTTGCGCCGATTGATCATGTGCATATCTCCTTTGATGTTCGTTCTTTGCAATAGGCGCATTAGGCTTTGGGCGCAACATCAAGTCGCACCACGATGCCTTCGAGTTCAGGGCTAGGCGCAGGGTAGTACTGCATGACCAATGGGTCATGACCCGGCACCACATGGTCTGGAGAGGCCGCGAGCTCGTAGAGCGTCCGATAGCCGTTGAGCATGTCGCCTAAGTTAAACACCAAGGTGAAATAACGATGGCTGCGCATGTGCTCGTAGAAGTGGCTCGCATCAGAGGCGAGCACGACCCAACCTCGCTGTGTCATCACCCGCACACATTGCAGGCCATCTGTGTGACCGCCAATGTGGTGAATCGACACCCCGGGTGCCAGCTCTTGGGCGCCTTGGTAGAAGGTAACTCGGTCTTTGTAGACCAGACGCACCATCGACACCACCTCCTCGACTTCGTAGCCGTGGTTCATATGCGCGTTGCACATGTGACGACCCGTCGCAAAACTCATCTCTGCATCCTGCAGATGAAACTGTGCTTTTGGAAAATCGTCAAAAGTTCCTACGTGGTCATAGTGCAAGTGGGTGAGGATCACGTCGGTGACCTCATTCGTGTCAACCCCAATTAGGGACAACCCTTGTTTGGGTGAGCGCAGGTATTCGCGTTGACGCTTGATGGCCATGTCTGCGTGAAAACCCGTATCCACCACGAAAGTTCTGTGCTCGTTTCTGATCAACCATACAAAGTAGTCCATGGGCATGGAGCCGTCATGCGGGTCTCCTCCTACAAAGTGATCTCGGCGCTGGGCAGGTCGTGTGGCATAGCGCACAGCAAAGACTTCATAGACCTCGGTGTTTGACATTACTTTCTCCTATCGATTGACGCATCAGACGCCGAGTATCTTCAAACTGTCTTCAATCGCCAAGTGCTATGTCTGGCATGCGCAGTCTGATATGCGCAAAAGCGCGATTGCGAGATTTGTAAGGGAGGGCTAGCATGCAAAAAAAATCAAAGGCGGGTATTGGAGAGTTCAACCAAGCCGCTGACTACAGGAGACAGTTGATTGCAGAACTCATTCGCTTCCTATGTGGACAGAGCGCACGCTGACAGCGACAGCTCCCTTGATGCGCATCCGCCTTTGGCGGTCCGTATCGCCATGCAAGTGGGGCAGGTGTCCATCCATGATTTCGACACGTCGGTATTGGCAAAAGTCAAAACCTGCTTGTTCGACTTAATTGGCTGTTCCTATGAGGCTGCAGAGAAACCCTGGAGTCGTCAGGCCATGCAAATGGCTGCCCCCGCTTCTCTTGGGCACACGCATTCCTCCAACGTGGCCAACATCATTGGGATGTCGCAGGCTTCTTCTTTGGCCGATGCGGCGTTCGTCAACTCAGTCATGGGACATGGGTTGGTACGTGAAGACATGCACTCGGCCAGCATCAGCCACTTAGGTGTTGCAGTACTACCCACCCTGTTGGCTTTGTCACAACACCAGCGTGTCAGTGGTGAAGATTTCATGGCAGCTGTGGTCGTAGGTTATGAGGTGGGTGCGCAAATTGGGCGTGCTTTGATGGATCCGCACATGGCGCGTCTCTTCCGTCCAACGGGCATCACAGGACCGATTGGTGCAGCAGCAGCGGGCGCTCGTTTGCTGGGTTTGGATGTGCAACAGTCAGCCAGTGCCATCGGCTTGGCGACCAATACCGTGGCTGGATTTAACCAGTGGGGACACACAGGCGGCAGTGAAATGTATTTTCATGTGGGCTATGCGTCCCGCAATGCAGTGAGCTCTGTGTTGTTGGCGCAAGCCGGTGCGTTTGGGTCGCCCACCGCCTTGGACGGCGAGGCGGGCCTGTTCGCAGCGCACGGTAAGCGCGATGCTGCTTCATCGGTGGCTCTTTTTAAGAACTCGCCTGAGATATTGTCGGTTTATCACAAGCCCGTGCCCGCCTGTAATTTTGCGCAAACGGCGAGTCAAGCAGCCATTGCCATTGCGCGTATGCAGGCATGTGTGATCGAGCGCATTGTGGCTATCACCATCCGAGTGCCAAGTGCGGGCGCCAACTACCCGGGTTGTAATTTTTCGGGCCCTTATCTCCATGCGTTGCAAGCCAAGATGAGCATTCAGTTCAATGTCGCGGCTGCTCTGTTGATGAAGGATGTGACTGAGGCGAATTTTGATTTACTCGAGGATGCGAATTTGCATCGCTTACTGTCCATCACAGGCCTTGAGGTTGACCCTGCCATGACGCTTGCCTATCCCACGCATCAAGGCGGTGCCGTGGCGGTGCAACTGGCCGATGGCACTCGACTTGAAAAACGCTTGGACGATGTGGTCAATGCCACTGCCGACGATGTCTTGGCGCGTTTTCGCTCTGCCGGACTTCAGCGCGTTGGTCTAACTGCGATGGCTCGCACAGAAGCCCTGATGCAAGGGCTGTTGCAGTCTGACGATGCGGGACAGCTTGCGGCGTCTCTGTCCGGATGATTTTTATGACAGTTCAACGTGAAGGAAAACACATGCTGATTCGGTTGCGACAGCCGACACCTCTTGAGGTATGGGGCTTATGAATTTCCTACAAATTTTTGAAAACGTCATGCAGGCCGCTGTGGCAGGTTTGTTGACGGGCTCCATTTATGGACTTATGTGCGTGGGCTTGGCATTGATTTTCGGCGTCATGCGGGTGATCAATTTCGCCCAAGGTGATTTCATGATGCTAGGCATGTATGCCGCGTATTACATCTTCGGCTTATTGGGCATCCAAACTGTGTTTGGTAATTTCATCGGCCCATATGTCTCCATTGTCTTGTCGGCTTGCGTGCTGTTTCTATTTGGTTATCTGATTCACGGTTTGTTGATTTCTAGGGTCTCGGGAACACGTACAACGCAACTCGATGGCGATGGGCACTACGCACAGTTGGTCTTAACGTTGGGGATCGCGCTCATGATGACCAACGGCGCCCAGATGATTTTTGGATCGGTGATGGCTTCCTTGCGCACCCCATTGACCACTGCTGCGTGGGAGCTACCTGTTGGGACCGCCATCAGTGTCTTTTTGAACAAATCGCGCAGCATCGCAGCCATTGCTTCGGTGCTGTGCATTGTGGCCATCAGTTTGCTGATCAACCGTTCGCGCCTTGGTAAATCGTTACGTGCCTCTGCGGATAACCCGGTGGCTGCTACTTATATGGGCATTGACGTTAACCAAGCGCATCGCATGGCATTTGCCCTTGGCGTATCTATCACAGCCATTGCTGGAGGGTTGTTGGCTACCAACTATCCGTTCCATCCATTTGTGGGGTTGGAGTATGTGATCGTCATGTATGCCGGCGTGGTGCTGGGTGGCATGGGCAGCATCATTGGCGCATTTTGGGGTGGGCTCACCATTGGTTTGGTGCAGCAATTATCAACCTTGGTGTTGCCGACCCAGTTGCAAAACACAGCCATCTTCGTGGTTTTTTTGCTCATCATCTTCTTTCGGCCACAGGGTTTCTTTGGACGTAGCGCGGAGCGTACCTGACTATGAAAGACAGACACTCACTTTCCGTCATGTTGGTTTTCATCGCGCTGTATGCGCTGCTCTCGGTGTTCACCACCGACGCCTATTACCAACTGATTCTGACCTTGGTCTTGGTTTGGGCCTGCTTTGGTTTGTCGTGGAATTTGCTCAGCGGTTACACCGGTCTGGTGTCGTTTGGGCATGCGGCATTTTTTGGCTTAGGCGCTTACACCACGGCATTGGGACAAATGCATTTTGGTTTGTCGCCTTATTTGCTGATTCCCTTGGCTGCAGTGTTTGGGGGCTTGTCAGGATTGGCTGTAGGGATTCCAACCTTTCGACTGCGTGGCCATTACTTTGCCCTGGCCATGCTGGCTTATCCGCTGGCTATGTTGTACGTATTTGAGTGGCTGGGATATCAAGAAGTGACCTTGCCCATGATGCGTGAAGCACCAATGGCCTACATGCAGTTTGAAGATCCTCGCGTCTATACCTTCATCGCACTGGGTATGTTGCTTGGTGGCATGTTGCTCACGCGAAGAATTGAGCAGACCCGCTTCGGCATGGCCTTGCTGTCCATCAAACAAAACGAGGCAGCTGCAGAGGCTGCGGGCATTGACACCTACAGCTGGAAGCTCAAGGCGATCACGCTCAGCGGTGCTATGGCGGGTGCCGTGGGCGCTTTTTATGCCGTGGTGTTGTTGGTGGTCACGCCTGTCTCTGTGTTTGGCATGTTGGTGTCATCGCAGGCTTTGGTGGTCACCATGTTTGGTGGCGTAGGGACAGTTTGGGGTGCAGTGATTGGGTCAGCCATTTTGATTCCGATCGCTGAAATTCTGCACTCGGAGTTGGGCTCTCATTTGCCAGGCATTCAGGGCGTGATTTATGGTGCAGCAGTCACTGTGGTGATCTTGGCAGCTCCTGAGGGTTTGTATTGGAAAGTGCGCGACATGTTGCGCATTCGAAGAGGGCAATCCTCTGCGAATCAGTCAGGCACGCATCCATCTGGCATTGAAACTGCCCCTGTGGCAGCGATGCCAGAGCGGACAGCGCAGCAACGCGCAGCGGCTGAAACAGCGGAAGTTATTTTGGAAGCGCGTGGTTTATCCAAGCAATTTGGCGGGCTGATGGCGGTGGATGACGTGAGTTTCAAAGTGCGCAAGGGCATGATTCTTGGCATCATTGGCCCCAACGGTGCGGGCAAAACCACTGCTTTCAATTTGCTCAATGGCTTTCTACAGCCTTCAGCTGGAGAGGTTTTGATCGATGGGCGAAACGTGGTGGGCATGAAACCGCACGAAGTTTGCGCTGCGGGGGTGGGTCGTACCTTTCAAATCATGCGCCCTTTCATGCGCATGTCGGTGGCTGAAAACGTTGTCGTGGGCGCTTTTGTGCGCGCAAGCTCGGATGATCAAGCGCGACGCATGGCGCAAGAAGCCATTGAAATGGTGGGTTTGTCGGACATTTCAAATCGCATTGCCAGCGAACTGACCAGCAAAGAACTTCGTTTGATGGAGTTGGCCCGTGCGCTGGCAGGTCAACCCCGACTGCTGTTGCTTGATGAGACCCTGGCGGGGTTAGGGCAATCTGAAGCCGAAGAGCTGATCATGGTGTTGCGCCGACTGGCGGACAAGAACATCACCATCGTCATCATCGAGCACACCATGCATGTCATGGTTCGGTTGGTCGACCGCTTTGTGGTGCTTGATCACGGCAAGGTACTGACCGAGGGGCCACCTGAGTCCATCATCCGTGACAAGAGTGTGGTTGAAGCCTATCTGGGTAAGAAATGGAGCGCAGCATGATGCTCGACATCCAATCCGTCACTGTCGGCTACAGCGCCACACCTGTGTTGCGTGATGTGTCCATTCAAGTCAAGCCTGGGCAACTCGTGGCTGTGGTCGGTCCCAACGGTGCGGGCAAATCCACGCTGTTCAAAACTATTTCTGGCGTTCTTACACCCACTGTCGGGTCTATTTTGTTTGAAGGCGTCGACATTCGCGATATTCCTGCGTCGCGTCGTCCTCACTTAGGTATTGCTCATGTGCCCGAGGGGCGGCAGGTCTTTCCTTCCTTGACGGTGTTAGAGAACTTAGAGCTGGGTGCCAGCACCGAAGCTGGCCGCCGTGATTGGAAAGACAACCTGGACAAGATCCTGGATTGGTTACCTCGCTTGGCCGAGCGGCGTGAGCAAATGGCGGGTACTTTGTCTGGCGGTGAGCAACAAATGTTGGCGATTGGCCGTGGTTTGGCATCTTCCCCCAAATTGTTGATGTTGGATGAACCTTCCATGGGCTTGTCTCCCGTGATGGCGGACTTCATTTTTGAGCGGCTGATTGAAATTCGCCGCCAAACCCAATTGACGGTGTTGTTGGTCGAGCAACGGGTTGCGGAAGCGCTGGAGTCAGCCGATTACGGCTATGTGCTCGAAGCGGGCCGCACCGTGCTGGAAGGCACCCACGATGTGTTGAGTGCGAACGATCGGGTTCGCCAAGCCTATCTCGGTATGTAAGGTACCGAGACCTATTCACCGCAGTTGCGGTTAACTTCAAGGAGATGAGTCATGAAAAGCAAAACAAGTCGTCGCGCGGTGATGAAAAAGCTGGCGCTGCCCATGGCCTTGGCGCTAGCCGCCGCGGTCACGCCTGTGCAGGCGCAAAACCCCAAAGAGGTCAAGGTCGGTTTGCTGGTGCCCTTGTCTGGTTTGTATGCACGCCCTGGCTCCGTGATGCGTATGGGTGCCGAGATGGCCATCGACCACATCAACGCCGCTGGCGGCGTCAAAGCGTTGGGAGGTGCCAAGCTGAAGTTGGTGGTGCTGGACTCGGGTGACACCACCGAGAAGGCCAAGAATGCTGCCCAGCGCATGGTCTCTCAAGAGCCTGACATGGTGGCCGCTTCTGGTGCCTACCTCAGCTCTTTCACCTTGGCTGCGACCGAAGTGACAGAACGCGCCAAGCTGCCCATGCTGACGCTGTCTTACTCTGACTTGATCACCTCGCGTGGACACAAGTATGTGTTTCAAACTTCGGCCACGGCGGCAGCTCAAGCCGATATGGCTTTGCCCGTGATGATGAAATTGGCTGAAGCCAACGGCGTACGTCCCAAGACCGTGGCCATCGTCACCGACAACACCGGTGCTTCTGTCGCTTCGGTCAAGCCCATGCGTGAGCGTTTGCTCAAAGAAATGGGGCTGCAGTTGGTGGTGGACGAGACCTTCACCCCACCGTTGGCTGATGCCACACCTTTGATTCAAAAAGTTCGTACGGCACGTCCCGATATTTTGTTTGCATTACCAACTGCTGTGTCTGATGCCAAGTTGTTGCTTGAGAAACTCAATGAGTTCGGTTTAGGCCAAGGCAAATTACCTACCGTGGGTTTTGGCATTGTGATGGCTGAGCCCGACATGCTCAAAACCATGGATGCAAGCCAACTTGATGGCTTGATGTTGGCGGTGGGAAGTTGGGGCTCTAAAGGGCATGAAAAGCTGATTGCCGAACTCAAGACCCGTTACAACGAGCCATGGATGACGCAAAACGCGATCTCCACCTATGCCGACATGTGGGTGATCAAAGATGCGCTGGAAAATGCAGGCAAGGCGGACCGTGAAGCTGTGGCTGTGGCCTTGCGCAAGATCGATGGCGGACCTTCCAAGTTTTATCCAGGTGGACGTATCAAGTTCGACGAGAACGGTCGCCGTGTTGACGCGGGCTTGACCATCATCCAGTGGCAAAAGGGAACACCGATCACGGTCTACCCACCAGAGCTGGCCATGGCGCCTCCTGTCTGGAACAAGAAGTAAGCGCGATGCGAACCGCACTGATCACTGGTGCGGCTGGGGGGATGGGGCGTGCCATCTCCTCGGCACTGATCGAGCAGGGCTACCAAATGGTCCTGGTCGATCGTGACGAAGCTGCCTTGAAGACCATGGCCCAGTCGCATGGCGACAAAGTTTTTCCTTGGGTGTTGGACATCACCAATGTTGCCAAGGTCGACCAATTGCCGGGATGTTTACCCCAAGCCTTTCGTGAAATCGATGTGTTGATCAACAACGCAGGCCACGATGTCGGTGGACGCAAGCGTTTTGACCAAGGTTCTGCAGACGACTGGACCGCCATCATTGAGACCAACCTGATCGGCATGATGCGCGTCACCCGCGCTGTACTTCCAGGCATGGTCGCTAGAAACCGTGGCGATGTGGTCAATATGGGATCTATCAGTGCCCTGCGCATGGTGACAGACATGGCGCCTTACAGCGCGAGTAAGGCGGGTGTTCACATGCTCAGCGACATCATTCGTGGCGAGTTGGCCAATACTGGCGTACGAGTGACAGAAATTTTGCCGGGTTTGACCCGAACTGGAATTGTGCGTTCACGCTACCGCGGTGATGTAGCACAAGAAAAAGAATACTTCGATCAATTTGAGATGGCGCTTGAACCTGAGGACGTGGCGCGCTCTGTGGTCTATGCCCTGAGTCAACCGCCGCAAGTGCAGGTGGCCCAGATCGTGATACTCCCAGTTAACCGTTGGTAATTCAGATGCAAGTTCCTATCAGTCAAGCCCGTTCATTGCTAGAGACCATCATGCAACGACAAGGCCACTCTATGGAGGAGTCGGTGATCATTGCCGATCATTTGATGGACTCTGAGTTGCGTGGCTTGCGCCAAGGGGGTCTGGCACGGGCTATCAGTATTTCAGAGCGGCTTTTGCGTCCGGGTGCGCAGCGTGTGCCCATGCGCATTGAGCACGAAACCAGCGTGTCTGCACGACTCGATGGTGGCGACAACGTGGGCTACTTGGTGGCGCGACGTGCGACGGAGATGGCGCTTGAAAAAGTCAAGGCTCATGGTCTGTCAATTGTGGCGGCACACAACACCTGGTACACCGGAATGTTGTCCTATTACGCTGAAATGGCCGTGGCTGAGGGCAAGGTGGTCATGATTGCCTCTAATGCCTCGGCATGGGTCGCTCCTCATGGCGCGACCGAGGGGCGTTTTGGCACCAACCCCATGTGCTTTGGTTTTCCGGGGGCGGACAACCCCGTAATTTGGGACATCGGCACCTCCATCATCATCCATGCCGACGCGATGTTGGCGCGACGTTTGGGCCAGCCCATAGCGCCAGGTGTTGCCTACGACGGCCAAGGTCAAATCACCACCAACCCCAGCGAGGCGCTTGCTGGCGCTCTGGTGGCTTGGGGTGGTGCCAAGGGGTCAGGTCTGGGCTTGGTGGTGCAGTTGCTTGGGATCATGGCTGGTTCGACTGTGATTCCTCAAGACTTGGCGCGATTTGGCTTTTTGATTGTGATGGTCGATCCTGGCTTGTTGTCTCCTGGCGAGGACTTTGCTGCCAAGGTGTCTGAATATGTCGATTGGGTGCACACTGCGCGCCCCACTGATCCTCAGGTCGCTGTGCGGGTTCCATTTGAGCGCTCGATGCAAGACCGTGCTGCTCGTGTGGCGCAAGGCTATGTGGACGTGCCGGATGTCATCCACGACAGCTTGTTGAAATTGGCAGCTTGACTGCGCTGAGTCTCTTGCAAAAGAAAGCAACCCTATGAATTCACTTCCTGTGGCTGTTGTAACAGGTGGAGCCCGTGGCATAGGCGAAGCCGCTGTGCGTAAATTTGCCGAGACAGGGCATGCGGTGGCCGTGCTCGATGTCAACCGGGAGTTGGGTGAGACCTTGGTGCGCGAACTACAGAAACAAGGAAAAGTTGCGCAATTTCACAGCTGCGATGTTGCTGATGCAGCGGCCGTGAATGCTTTGGCCGATGTGGTGGGCAAGACCTTGGGTCCGGCTTCTGTGCTGGTGACCTCAGCCGCCTTGATTCCCAATACCGAGTCCATCATGGACATGGACCTTGACGCCCATGACCGCATGTGGCGTGTGAATTACCACGGCACAGTCCACGCCTGCCGCAGTTTTGGCAAGCAAATGGTTGACGCCGGACGCGGTGGTGCGATCGTGACCTTGGGCTCGATCAACAGTGCGCTGCCTATGCCGCTGCCTGCCTACAACCCAGGCAAAGCCGCCATTGCACGCCTGACTCAACTGCTGGCTGCCGAGTTAGGCCGTCACCACATTCGCGTCAACAGCGTAGGCCCTACCTATGTCATGACGCCTCAGTTACAGGCCCGCATCGATGCAGGACAACGGGACCTGGTGAAGATGATGCAGACCCATGCACTCGATACCTTACCGACTCCCGCCGACATAGCCGAGGCGATGGCTTTTTTGTGTTCTCCAGCTGCCCGAACCATCACCGGAATTTTGTTGCCTGTGGATTCGGGATGGATTGCCAGTGCCACCTACATGACCTATGCCGGCGGCGTTCCTTGGGAGCGATCGGCGCCTGTCGCCTGATCGGCCGGATGGACCTAGACCATTCAACCACTTGATATCAACCCTTGAAGGAAACCAACATGATGATTGAGATGCGTATCTACGAGTGCGCGCCGGGACGACTGCCAGCTTTGCAAGAACGTTTTGCGAACCACACCTTGGGATTTTTCAAGCGCTACGGCATTGAGCCAGTGGGGTTTTGGACCACCTTGGTCGGACGAAATAACCACGAACTCACCTACCTGCTGAAATGGAAAGACATGGCTGATCGGGAAGCCAAGTGGAATGCATTTCAGGCTGATCCGGAGTGGATTGCTCGTAGAGCCGAGAGTGAGGCAGACAAACCCATCATCGTCCGGGTGGAGAACCAATTCTTTGCGCCTGCTGCATTCTTTCCGGCAGGATTGGTAGGGTGAGCGCCATGACAAAAAAACCAATTGGATTTGTGGGGCTTGGCAATATGGGTGGGCGTATTGCCCGTCGTTTGGTGGATGCCGGATACAACGTATTGGGGCTTGACAGTGTGCCAGGGCGGGCTGAGGCTTGCGGCGCTGTGGCTGCGCGCTCGCTGGCAGAAGTGGCCAAAGCGACGGACATTGTGTTGATGTCGTTGCCCGACAGCCACGTCGTAGAAGCTGTGGTGGAGGGCAAAGACGGCCTGTTGCTCAACGCCAGGGCGGGGCAGGTGTTCATAGATCTCAGTACCGCTTCGGTCAATTCCACCCAGCGCATTGCAAAGCGTTTGGCTGAACTGGGCGTGAGCTACGTCGACGCTGGAATTTCTGGTGGCGCAGCCGCGGCTGACAAGGGCACACTGACATTGATGGTTGGTGGAGACCAAGGCATAGTCGAGAGTTTGGACAAGGTGTTTGCCCCGTTCTCAAGCAAGGTGGTCTACATGGGTCCAAGTGGCGCAGGGCACACCACAAAACTGCTCAATAACTTTCTCAATGCGGTCAGCTTGGCTGCCAGTGCTGAGGTCATGGTGGCAGGTAAAAAAGCAGGCTTGGACTTGCATCTGCTGTTGGACGTTCTCAACAGCAGCAGCGGGGTCAACTTTGCCACCTTGAATCGTTTTCCGCGGATTGTGGACGGCGACTACCTCGAGGGGGGGCTCACAGGCAAATTGATGACCAAAGATGTGGTGTTGTATGTCGATTTAATTCGCGAGCTTGGCGTCGTGTCTTTGAATGCATCTGGCCCCATGGCCAGTTTCGGCTTGGGTACTGCTTTGGGCTATGGCGACGCCATCAGCAACCGTGTGGTGGATGCGATCGGGGATGTCTCCGGTGGTGTTCGTTTGAAATCTTAAACAGACAAAGGATCAATCATGAAAGTTTTCCATGGCAGAGAACAAGGTGCGCTGTCAGATCACCGCACCGCGACCTTCACCGGTACCGTTTGGGCCGATCCCGTGATGCCAGCCACCGATAACGTCACCATCAATGACGTGTTTTTCTCACCTGGTGGCAGGACTTACTGGCACACCCATGAGCAAGGGCAAGTTTTACAAGTCACAGCAGGCAAAGGCTGGATTTGCCAAGAAGGCCATGCACCACAAGAAATTCGAACCGGTGATGTGGTGTGGATTGGTCCGCACGAGCGGCATTGGCATGGTGCTGCCGAAGGCAGTTTCATGATCCACACCGCAACATCGATTGGTAAAACTATGTGGGCCGAAGCTGTGGCCGACAAAGACTACCCCAGCACCAAGGATTGACGCCCAAGACGTGCGCGCTAAAGTTTAAGTCGCGTTAGGCTCAGGCGGTGGCGCCCAGCGTCCATCGCGCACATGCGACTCGATCAGGTCTTGGAAGATTCGTGTCAAATCACGCGCTGGTTTGGTGGACGGACGCTGGTTCGTCGTGGTAATCACCAAAGAGCGTGTGATGGTGGGATCAACGATACGCCAAATGCGAACGCGTTTGGCCAATACCAAATCACGAACGCTCGAATAAGACAGGATGGTGTAGCCCAAGCCACCTTCGGCTAAGGCAATCATGGAGTGCATGGCATCAATCTCCATTTGCACATTCGGCAGCAGTCCTGTGCGCTCCATCGCTTCGTCGACCAAGATTCGAATGCCGTGAGGCCGACTCGGAAGCACCATGGGAATTTCCGCCAACCGCGCTGCGCGTACAGGTCCGTTGCCAAGGCGAGCAGGATCTTTGGGAGACCCGATCAGGAACAACTCGTCGCTCAAGATGGGGTCTGTTCGCAAGGTGTTGCTCTTGAGATTCGGCGTGTCATAAAGCACAGCAACATCAAGCCGTGCGGTCGTGAGCCACTCGAGCACATGGCCGCTGTAACCTTCCATGACTTTGAGTGACACATTGGGAAAGGCCCGCCGGAATTCCTGCACCAGCTCAATAGCCAGTACGGTGGCGATCGAAGAGGGCATCCCAATGGTGACTTGACCGACAGGGGAAGCGCCAAGCGCCTGAATGGCCGTTTTAGCGCTGTCGGCAGTGTCCAAGATACCGCGTGCGTACTGCTCCAGCAATTTGCCACCTTCGCTCAGTACCACCCCGCGGCCTGTGCGATGAAACAATTCGGTGCCAAGTTCTGACTCAAGCAGCTTGATTTTTCGGCTCAGCACCGGCTGGGTGCTGGAGAGTCGGATGGCTGCACGTGAGAAGGTGCCGAATTCGGCCACGGTCAGAAATGTTTTGAGTTGATCGAGTTCCATAAGCTTGCAGTTTCATTATGCGTGAATCGCAGGTCTGATATGCGTAAATTCGAGGAGCGCAGGTGACATCTCAAAGCTAATATGCTGTGCTTGCAAACCTGATGGAGATGCACATGCTGCGCAAACTGCTTTTAAGTTTGGTACTTGTTTGGTTGTCTGCCGCCGCAACGGCACAGACTTTTCCGAGCAAACAAATCACCATCATTGTTGGCGTGGCGCCTGGGGGCACGCTTGATGCCTTGGCTAGACAAGTGGCACTGGGATTAACCACTAGCCTCAAGCAAACAGTGATTGTAGAAAACGTCACGGGTGCAGGCGGGTTGGTTGGCTTTCAGCGCTTGCTCAAAGCTGAGCCGGATGGCCATACCCTCAATTTCAGCAACCAGTCCTTGTTGATCATTCCCCATCTTTATCCCAAGGGAAATTTCGACCCCTTGTTAGATTTAACGCCGGTTGGAACTGTGGCGACTGTGCCGATGGTGATGGCGGTTAGCAATGCCAGTGGCATCAAAGACTTGCCGTCCTTGATGGAGCAGATGCGTCGCAACCCAGGTAAATCAAACTTTGGCTCGGGCGGTCCTGGAACTACCGCGCATTTGGCAGAGGCCTTGTTCTTGAACATCAACAAGGTAGACGCAACCCTTGTTCAATACCGAGGCACAGGTCCGGCTTTGGTTGATTTAATGAGCGGCGTGATTGACGGCATCATCGATCAGACCGTGACCATCATGCCTTTGCATGCCGACAAACGTGTGCGTGCAATTGCGGTTTCGTCGCCGCAGCGCTTGGCGCAATTGCCCGATGTGCCGACCTTTGCTGAAGGTGGGGTACCTCAGTTTGATTTGCGTATTTGGAACGGTTTGGTGGCTCCTAAAGGAACCCCGCGTGCCGTGGTGGACAAACTGTCAGCAGCCTTGTCACAGGTCATGGATAGCCCTGAATTCAAGGAGCGCGTTGAGAAACAACTGGCTTCACAAATACCGTCGATGCCAGAGCGTGGGTCTGATGCGTTTCGTAAATTGCTCGAACAAGACAGTGAACGTATTTCGAGCTTGGTCAAGGCTGTTGGCATCAAGCCAGCAAATTGACACCCCTCGGTCGGATGACCATACTTTTTTGATTGGAGACATACATGTCCAAACCAGCATTGGGATTCATCGGGCTCGGCAACATGGGCGGCCCCATGAGCATTCGACTCATCAACGCAGGCTATGAGGTTTTTGTCTATGACCGCGATGAAGGCGCCTTGGCGCGTGCGGTTTCTGCTGGCGCGAAACAGCTGACTTCGATCAAGGCAGTCGCTGATCAAGTAGAGACAGTCTTTTTGAGCTTGCCCACCCCAGAGATCGTCGATGCAGTGTGCTTGCAGGGGGGCGGTTTGCGCGAGGGGAGCAAAGTTAAGCAGGTGGTGGATCTGTCGACAATTGGACCGCGTGCTGCTGCTGCGATTGCAAAAGGACTGCTCGAGCGCGGCATGGTCTATGTGGATTCTCCTGTGAGCGGTGGTGTCACAGGTGCGGTCAAGGGAACGCTGGCTGTCATGGTCTCGTGTCCTCGAAGCAACTTCGATGCCTTGGACGACGCATTGTCTGTTTTTGGCAAAACCTTTTATTTGGGTGATAAAGCAGGGCAGGCTCAGACGGTCAAGTTGGCCAACAACATCATGTCAGTCACCGCTGTAGCGATCACTTCCGAAGCGATCGTTATGGGTGTCAAGGCCGGGGTGGATCCCAAAATCATGCTCGATGTCATCAATGCGGGATCGGGTCGAAACACGGCATCGGCTGACAAGTTTCCACGCTGTGTTCTGCCGCGCACCTTTGATGTCGGTTTTGCCGCCGCCCTGGCATACAAAGATGCGCGCTTGTGTGTCGACGAGGCTGAACACATTGGCGTACCCATGGTGGTTGGATCCGCTGTGAGAGAGTTGATGTCTATCACTTTGGCGGTGTGCGGTAAGGACGCCGATTTCTCTGACGTGGTCAAAGTGGTGGAGTCTTGGGCTGGGGTTGAGGTTCGTGGCTAATCGGCGCGCTGATCGGTATTTTCTTTTTTCTTTAAACTTTTCAAAGGACACAACATGAGTAACAGTGAACTCTTCAAACGCGGACTTGAAATCCGAAAAGCTGTGGTTGGGGCTGAGTACGTTGAGAAATCCATCGCCAATGCAGACAGCTTCAACTTGCCGATGCAAGAACTGGTCACAGAGTATTGTTGGGGCGCTGTGTGGGGACGTGAAGACTTGCCTCGCAAAACCCGCAGCATGCTCAATTTAGCCATGATCAGCGTGCTCAACCGCCCGCATGAACTCAAGCTGCATATCAATGGCGCGTTGCGTAACGGTGTCACGCGTGAAGAAATTCGTGAGGTGTTCATGCAGGTGGCGATTTATGCAGGTGTTCCTGCGGCCATTGACTCTTTCCGCATAGCGCGTGAAGTGTTTGACGCGAACGACAAAAAACCCTGATCGTCATTGGCGCGATCAAAAGGTGTGACATGGGCACGATTGCCGAAACTCTAGGGGCATTCGTTGCCCACACTTCTGCCGCTGATTTACCCACTTTGGCGTTTGAACGCGCCAAGATGAGTTTGGCCAGTACGCTGGCCAGTGCCGCCGCTGGGGTGGACATCGACTCAGCCCGCATGGTGCGTGACATCGAATGCTCACTCGGTGGAGAGCCAACCTCCAGCGTCTGGTTCAGCAAGACGCGTTTGCCGGCAGATCGTGCCGCGCGTGTGAATGCCGTGGCCAGCGATGCCGCTGCTTCAGATGACAGCGACATGCGCAGCATTGCGCACATTGGCACCATTGCTGCCGCCACAGGGCTTGCCATCGGCGAGCGGCTCAACAGTTCGGGCCGTGATGTGTTGACCGCGATGGTGCTGGGATACGAGGTGGCAGGACGGGTGGATGAAGCCCTGACACCCGGCCGGATGCAGCGTGGTTTTCATGGCTCGGTCTCCACCATATTTTGTGGCGCCGTCACAGTGGGCAAGTTGCTGGGGCTGGGCCCGCAACAAATGGCTCAGGCTATTGCCATTGCCGCTACATCAGCAGGGGGGATGGCCATTGCTGCTGATACCAGTTGTGCCCGCGAATACCATGCCGGTCTGGCGGCCATGCTCGGGGTTCAAGCTGCCTTGGCGGCCCAAGCGGGCTTTCAGGCAGAAATTGCAGTCATGGAATCGCCGCGCGGTTTTTTTGAAGCTTTCAACGGCCAGGCGGTCAGTGATGTCACGATGGATTTGGGTGCTTCATGGGACATCGTCACTGACATGGCGATCAAACTCATACCGGGTGCTCATCCCTTCCACGCCATTGCTGAGGCTGCATGGACCGCTGCCATTGAGCACAACATTGACCCGGCCAGCGTTCGGCGCGTCACAATTTCGGCCCCACAGTTGAAGGTGTGGCAAAACCAAGCGGTCCAGCCACATGATTTGATCGGCGCTGCCCACAGCGTGCCTTACTTTGTGGCTGCTGCTTTGGTAGACCGCCGTTTTGGTTGGGACCATTTCAGCGCAGAGAAGATGCACGATCCGCGCATCGCAGCGATGTTGCCGCTGGTCGGCTTCGATCCCAATCCGCCGCCGTTGCCTGATCGCTTTCCGCACCGCCATGGCGGTACGGTGACCATCGAGCGCCACGATGCAAGCACCTTGCGCAGTACCTGTCAGGCACCTCAAGGCTCTGGGCCACGGGGTATCGACTGGGTCGATGTGGACAAGAAATGCCATGTCCTCATGCCCCGCGCGGGTCTAACCCCCGCCGGGGTGCAAGATTGCTTGAACTTGGTCCATGCATTTGAAAATTTGACCTCATTGCAATCGCTCACCCACCTGATCAGCGCAAGGGTCGAACAAAGATAAAAGCGATGGGTCTTAAATAACTCGGACCAACACCTAAATATGAACTAGGAGACAACATGACAAAGCAGCAAACCGTTGGATTTATTGGGGTGGGCGTGATGGGCCACCCGATGGCCATCAACTTGATGGCCAAAGGCTATCCCGTGATCGCCTTCGATGTTCAAGATGCAGCCATGGAGGCCATCGTCAAGGCTGGCGCTCAGAGGGCTTCTAGCATTCGTGAAGTGTGTGATCAGGCGCGTGTGGTGTTTACCAGTTTGCCGTCGCCAGCAGTGTTCACCCAAGTCATGCTGGGTGAGGGAGGCATTGCTTCAGGAAAAGCGGTCAAAATTGCAGTCGACCTCTCCACCGTGGGGCCGCGCTCTACCAAGGCCGCCGCTGTAGGTCTGCACGAGCACGGCATCGCGCTGATTGATGCCCCAGTCAGTGGTGGGGCCGCGGGCGCGCAGAAAGGCACCTTGACCGTCATGGCGGCAGGTGGAGAAGCTGCTTTGAATGAAGTCAAATCCCTGCTCGAAATTTTTGGTAAATTGGTCGTGATTGGTAAGGAGCCAGGTCAAGCGCAATTACTGAAACTCCTCAACAACATGTTGTCATCCACCGCGTTTGCCATTACCGCAGAAGCCTATGTGGCAGGCGTCAAAGGTGGTTTAGACCCCCAGTTGATGATGGATGTGATCAACGTCAGCAGCGGACGCAGCGCGGCTTCACAAGAAAAATTCATACGCCAAGTGTTGCCGCGCACGTTTGATTTCGGTTTTCCAATTTCAAGCATTTGTAAAGATATTGGATTGGCAATTGAGGAGTGTGAGGCTTTGGGCGTGCCCATGTGGGTAGGCTCCCAAGCCCGTCAACTCTGGAAGTTTGCACTCAAGCAAGATGGTGTTGGACGTGACATGACCGAGTTGGTCACTTATTTAGAGAAGTGGTCAGGTGCCGAGCCACCGCCAGCAATAAAGTCTGAGCCCTTGAAGTAAGGCGCTGCTTTTTCAACCGATCGAACACACAGGAGGTGACTATGAAACACAAACTGAAGACAGTTATTCTGGGGTTTGTCGCAACTGTGGGTTTGACGATGGGATGCTCAGTGCATGCCAATGACCCGTTTCCTGTGCGCCCCATCCGCATCGTTGTTCCTTTTGCGCCGGGTGGATCCAACGATGTGGTGATGCGCTTGTTGGCGCCCGCACTCAGCCAGCAATTAGGCCAGTCGGTTGTGATTGAGAACAAGCCGGGTGGAGGTGCGACGATTGGCATGAACTTGGTCGCCAAAGCTGCGCCAGATGGCTACACACTGGGTGTGACCAACACTGCGTTTGGTGCCAACCCTTTCGTCATGTCAAAAATGCCTTTTGATTCACGTCGCGACTTCGCCTCCATCACCTTGGTTGGCAAGGTGCCATTGGTGGTGGTGGTGCATCCAAAATTTCCAGTCCGATCGATTCAAGAATTGATCACCTATGCCAAAGACAAGCCGCAATCCATCAACTACGGCTCAGCGGGCAATGCCAGCACGCCCCATTTGGCTGGTGAGTTGTTCGGGCATGTCACCGGAACCAAGATGACGCACATCCCATTCAAGAGCGGCGGTGAGTCCATTGCGGCCCTTTTAGGTGGCGTCACCCAGCTCCAATTTGCTGCAGTGCCCTCGGCCGTACAGCAAGTCCAAACTGGGCGCTTGATTCCACTTGCCGTGACGACCATCAAAAGAGATCCCAGCCTGCCAGATGTTCCCACCTTGGCCGAAGCAGGTTTATCTGGTTTGGAAATTGCCGATTGGATTGGCATCGTCGCACCTGCTGGGACACCCGCAGCGGTCCTGCAGCAGTTGAATCAAGCCTTTGTTCAAGTGCTCAAAACACCGCAAATTCGCGAGTCTTTGAGCAAAGCTGGCGCCCAAGTGGTGGCAAGCTCGCCCCAAGAACTTACGGAGCACACCCATCAAGAGTTTGACCGCTGGCAAGCGCTGGTCAAAGCCGCCAGCATCAAAATCGAATAAGGAGTATTTGAATGATTCATCGTTTAGGCATGCTGGTTCCGTCAGCCAATATCGCGACAGAAATTGACATGAACCGCGTCCTGCCCAAAAACTATCAAGTCCATTTCGC
Source organism: Comamonadaceae bacterium (assembly GCA_947451285.1). GTDB lineage: Bacteria > Pseudomonadota > Gammaproteobacteria > Burkholderiales > Burkholderiaceae_C > Limnohabitans. Next base: position 1,142 of record CANFYL010000007.1, on the reverse strand, counting down.
CCGCGTGAAGGTCGGATCTGTGGATGAAAAGGGGTGGCGCGAACATGACGGGGATGTCAACTATCAAACCGAGTTGCTTTCGGGTATCCAACCCTCGGCGATTGTTGTGCTGCAAACCGCTGCCAGTTTTTATGGGCCTTTGAATTATGAGCAAGAGTTGGTGGCCCGGATCGAAAAAATCTCAGGAGTTCCCGCCTACACAACTGCCTTTGCACTAGGTCGTGCAGTGAAAGCCTTGAGTGCAAAAAAAGTCACACTGCTATCGCCCTACAACAACGATTTGTTGATGCGGGGTAAAGCCTATTTTGAACGCGTGCATGGACTTGATATCGTGGGCGCCGACTCTTTCAACATGACCGATCCTGACGCCATCAACAAATTGACACCTGACCCTGCAAGAAAAGCATTGGCAGCACAGGCCAAGCTCAAACCCGATGTGATGCTGGTCGCGGGCGGCGCATATCGCATCATGGATTTGATTTCACAATGGGAGGCAGAGTTCGGTATTCCCATTTTGACCACCAACCAAGTCGCTGCGTGGGCTTGCGTTCAAGCCGTCAACGGCCATGAACAAATACCTGGTTATGGCAAATTGTTGGCTCAAATGCCTGTCATGCCGCCGTCTTGAAAAACATCCCTAGCTCACCGGAAGGCTGGCTGAGCTAGATCAGTTGCGCACCACGCCATTGCCCGCTGTTGACCAGAAACTTCACGGTTTCTTTGATCTCTGTGTGAACGGCGATGGTGGCCGGCGTCAAGCGCTCGTGTTCGGTGCTGAACAAATAATTGGGCCGCTTGAGCTGCGCGTCGGAGATGGGCAGGTGACGCAGGCCGGTGGCCAGGCGATCTTCCATCATGGTGGCTGAAATGGGCTTGATGGTAGCGCCCATGCCGTCCCTCACGCACAGCAACAACAGCGACAAAGAATCAATTTCGGCCACCACATTCATTTGCAAATTGCGTTGGTCAAATTCATGCGCAATCCTTCGGCGTAGTCCGTGGATGCCGGTGGGCAGGATCAGCGGCAATTGGGCCACTTCATCGCAGCGAATGCTTTTGCGCCGTTGCGAGACCATGGGGCTGTCTTGGGGCAACATCAAGAACAGGTCTTCTTCCAGCAAGCTTTCGTGCGGCAGATCGGG
>CANFYL010000006.1 GCA_947451285.1 Comamonadaceae bacterium | reverse complement strand
TTGGCTATGTGTTTCAAAACTACCGCGAAGCCATGTTTCCGTGGATGCGCACCATCGACAACATTGCCTATCCCTTAAAGCTCGAAGGCAAGTCCAAGGGCGAGGTGGACCAGCGTGTGGAAGAACTGGTGGCCTCGTTCGATGTGAAGTTTGACCTCAACCGCTACCCCTACGAGCTGTCGGGCGGTCAACAACAAACCGCGTCCATCATGCGGGCGCTGGCACCCAACCCCGAGGTGCTGTTTTTGGACGAACCGTTCTCGGCCCTCGACTTTGAGATGACCTTGTTCATTCGCGAAAAGCTGCAAGACGTGTTCATGAAAACCGGCACCACCATGTTGCTGGTCTCGCACGACCTGGAAGAAGCGGTGTACCTGGCCGATCAAATTTTGTTGCTCACCAAGCGCCCCACCCAAGTGGCCGAAATCTTGGACTACAACGACCCTCGTCCGCGCACGGTGGAGACCCTCACCGAGCCCAGCTTTGTGAGCGCCAAAAAACTCAGCTTGGAAATTTTTCAACGCGAGGTGCGCAAATGACCCATGCCACAACGACCCATGCCGCATTGACCGATGCACAGATGGTGCAGTACGTGCAAGTGAGCGCCACCGTGTTGGGCCTGCCGGTGGACGAGGCCCGCGCGGTGCGCGTGGCCGCGCATTTGCAGCGCACAGCCGCCATGGCGCAATTGCTAGACGGCCTGGACATGCCGCCCGAACTGGAGTTGGCTGAAATTTATTGCCCCAAGCAGGTGACGCCATGACCCTCACCACCTTGTCTGCCCCCGACTTGGCGCGCGGCATTGCCAGCGGCCAGTTCAGCGCCTGCGAGGTGTTGGATGCGCACCAAGAACGCATTGCGGCTACCGACCCGCAGGTGAATGCGTTCACCAGCCATTGCCATGACCGCGCGCGCGCCAAAGCGCAGGCGGTGGATGCCCAGCGCGCCCGTGGCGAGGTGCTGCCTCCCTTGGCCGGTGTGCCCTATGCCGTGAAAAACTTGTTCGATGTGCAAGGCGAGGTCACGCTGGCGGGCTCTATCGTTAACCAGGGTCATGCACCGGCACAGGCCGATGCGCTGCTGGTGCAGCAGATGGACGCCGCCGGTGCGGTGCTGGTGGGCGCGCTCAACATGGACGAGTTTGCCTACGGCTTCACCACCGAGAACACCCACTACGGCCCGTGCCACAACCCGCATGACCTGTCGCGCATTGCGGGCGGGTCATCAGGCGGCTCGGGTGCGGCAGTGGCTGCGGGGCAAGTGCCCTTGAGCTTGGGCTCAGACACCAATGGCTCCATCCGCGTGCCCGCATCGCTGTGCGGCGTGTGGGGCATCAAGCCCACGTTTGGCCGCTTGTCGCGCCGGGGCAGTTACCCGTTTGTGCACAGCATTGACCACCTGGGTGGCTTTGCCAATTCACTCACCGGCTTGTCCCAGATGTACGACGCGCTGCAAGTCCCCGATGCGCTCGACCCCGGCTGTCACGCCCGCCGCGTGGAGCCCGTCATGGGCAGCTTGGCCCATGGGCTGCAAGGGTTGCGCGTGGGTGTGCTGGACGGTTACTTTCATGACCACGCCAGTGCCCCGGCACGCGAGGCGGTGCAGTCGGCGGCCCAGTGCTTGGGGGCCACGGCGCAGGTGAGCTGGCCCAGTGCGGCGCTGGCGCGTGCGGCAGCTTTCATCATCACCGCCAGCGAAGGCGGCAGCTTGCATTTGAATGAGTTGCGCACCCGCAGCGACGACTTCGAGCCTTTGTCGGTGGACCGTTTTTGGGCCGGTGCCCTGCAACCCGCCGACTGGTACGTCAAAGCCCAGCGCTTTCGCCGCCTCTACCGTGACCAGGTGAATGCCTTGTTTGAACACTGGGATGTGCTGCTGGCACCCGCCACACCCGTGAGCGCCACGCCGATTGGCACCGAGTGGCTCGACATTCAGGGCCAGACCTTGCCTGCACGCGCGGCCATGGGGCTGTTGACCCAACCCATCTCGTTTGCCGGTTGCCCGGTGGTGGCTGCACCGCTGTGGCCAACGTGCACCGAGGGCTTGCCCTTGGGCGTGCAAATCATTGCCGCGCCCTGGCGCGAAGACTTGGCCTTTCGGGTGGCGCTGGCGCTGGAGTCGGCGGGCGTGGCCCATGTCAAACCTGTGGAGCTTTGAATGGACATCAATTTGCCTGAGGTGCTGGCCGAGATGCAAGCCGCCTTTGACCGTTACGAACAAGCCCTGGTCAGCAACGACGTGGCGGTGCTTGACGAGCTGTTTTGGAACAGCCCGCACACCCTGCGCTATGGCGCCACCGAAAACCTGTATGGCTACCAAGCCATCCAAGACTTCCGCGCCAACCGGCCCTCGCAAGGCTTGGCACGCACCTGCATGAACACGGTGATCACCACCTACGGGCGCGACTTTGCCACCGCCAACACCGAGTTCGCACGAACGGGCAACCCACGCACAGGCCGACAAAGCCAAACCTGGATGCGCACACCTGAGGGCTGGCGTGTGGTGGCCGCACATGTGAGCTTGCTGGCATGACGCTGTCGCACCCGTCGCGTGCCGATGAGGTGTACCAACAGCTCAAGCGTGACATCGCCGACTTTCGCCTGGTGCCGGGTGACCGCATCACCGAAACTGAAATCAGCGAGCGCTTGAGCGTGTCACGCACGCCGGTGCGCCAAGCGCTGTTCAGGCTGCGGCAAGAAGGCTATGTGGATGTGCTGTTTCGCAGTGGCTGGCAGGTGCGCCCGTTTGACTTTGACAAGTTCGATCAGCTCTACGACCTGCGCCGTGTGCTCGAAGCCGAGGCGGTGCAACGCCTGTGCCATGACGATGTACGCACCGACCGCAGCGTGTTGCACAGCTTAGCGAGTATCTGGCTCGTGCCGCTACAGGCCCGCAGCAGCGACCAGCACCAAGTGGCCGAATGGGACGAAGCGTTTCACCACCAGTTGGTGGCAGCTACGGGCAATGTGGAGATGGTGCGTGTGCACCAAGCGGTGACCGAGCGCATCCGTATCGTGCGCCGGCTCGACTTCACCTACCAAAACCGCATTGACATCACTTACGCCGAACATGGCCAGATCTTGCAAGCCGTGTTGGACCGCCGCCAAGACGAGGCCGTGCATTTGTTGCGTGCCCATATTCAATCGAGCCAGACCGAGGTGCGCCACATCACCTTGCACCAAGTGCAGCAGGCGCGGGCGGCCAGTCGCACTTAGTCAGGTGATGATTTAGTGCTCAAAAACACGATTCAACATTACGGATTTGTTAAGGAGCGTGACAGGGTGCGCTAAAGCAGCCATCGCCTCATAAACTTTAGATGAGCAATTGTTTTTGAAACAGCACGCGTTCCCTCGTGGCTTATTCACGAGGTCTATCTAAGCATCATCTTGAAAGTTTGAGCGCAATGGAAGACTTATTAAAAAAATATGGTGGTTTGCCGAACCTGAAAAAGCATTTGGATTTTTTTATCAAAAAGTCTGTCAAGAAAGAGGAATCAAGCACTATTTTTTTGGCGTCAATTTGGACAACGTTATTAAAGATCAGGTGAATTTTCGAAGCTTCGTGATGCGTAAGCCGGAGCATATGTATCGCGATCTACCGATGCAAATTGCAACAGTTGCCATTCGTGTCAAACCCAATGTGTTTGAGGACGTGATGAAGACGCTTCAAGCGCAGCTCAAGATCATGGGCGTGCATTGGAAAGAAATTCCACGCATGTCTCATCACATCATTGAAATCGCCGAGGAAACCCGATCTGCCCCAACCGACGTCGTCAAAACCACGATAGATCCTGCACTCGCTACGCTGGATATTCTGCAAAAGACACTGGCCAAGAAAGGTCTCACAAGCTCTATCAAAGGCACAGGAGAATTGTCGATAAGCGTTGGCAACAGCGTGGCCTACCCTATCTCACTCCATCTTTTACCCAGTACCAAGAAATTGACGCTGATCGGAAGGGGCTATGCCAGACAGGGTGTTGAATTGGTGGAGATTCAAAAAGTCTTGGATGCGGCTATGACGCGATTTCCGTTCTTCCCGCTTGAGATCAAAAAAGATGAAGATGGAGTTTTCATTCACGCCAGCCACACGATTGATTACGCTGGGGCAGGAATACCAAGCCGAATGCTGCTTAATTTAGTGAAAGAGTTTTCTTGGCGATTCGAAGAAGTAATGGCTCAGGACAAGGACGAGCGTTTGATCAATTTAGTTCGCGATGTTTAGCTGAGTCAACATTCACGTGCAAGTAAAACCAGACCTTTAATATGTGTCGCCAACGGGTATTCTTTGGCGACCACCCACCTATTGCGAAGGGCATGTGCGCAGGGACTGAAGTTTAATAAAGCGTCTTTGCACAAGCCAATGACGTCAAGCGATCATTGCGTGGACAATCACACCCATTCAACTTTTTTGAACTCACGTGTGTGAAGGGTCTCCATGAAATGTCTATTCCTGCTCTTTCTAGGGATCGTGTCTTTGGCTGCACGGGCCGCATGTTTAGGCGATACCCAAGCCACCAAAACTTTTTCCTTTGATGTGGTGCCTCAGTACACGGCATCCAAGATCTACAGCACCTGGGCTCCGGTGTTGCAGCGTGTTGGCAAAGAAGCCGGTCTTTGCTTTGACTTGCGTGTCTCGGCCAATATTCCAGATTTCGAGCAAGTCCTCTTGAAAGGGGATGCACAGTTTGCATTTGTCAATCCTTACCATGCCGTGTTGGCCTTCCAAAAGAAGAAATACGCGCCTTTGTTGGCCGACGGGCATGAGTTGTTGACAGGGATTTTGGTGATCCGTAAAGACAGTGGTATTGCCAGCATTGATGCGCTCAAAGGCAAATCGGTGGCGTTTCCAGCGCCTAATGCGTTTGCTGCGTCTTTGCTGATTCGTGCTGAGTTGGCACGCAAGCAAGTTGACATTCAACCTGTCTTTGTGAAAAACCACAGCAATGTCTATCGTGCTGTCATTGCCGCAGACATGAAAGCCGGTGGAGGCGTGAACAACACACTCAGCAGCGAACCGCCCGAGATTCAAGACAAGCTGATGGTGTTGTATGAAACCCAGGCTTATTCGCCACATCCCGTGGTGACGCATCCCTCGATACCTCCAGAGGCCAGAGCCAAATTTTTGAAAGCCATGCTCAGCCTGACGCAAGATGCAGAAGGTCAAAAGTTGTTAGACGGCATCAACATTCATCAGCCCAAAGCGGTGAGCTATGCCCAGCATTACAAGGTTTTGGAATCTTTGAAACTCGAGAAGTTCTTGGTCTTGAGCAACCCCTGATATGAACATCCATATCGGCCAGCGTCAATGGAAGAGTCTTCGTCCTGCCTTGATGATTGGGCTGGCTTTGGCCTTGTTGCAAATTGGAACGGGTGTGTTGGCTTATTACCAGTCCAAAAGCTTGCTGTGGGAGAGCAAGTTTCAAATGGCCAAAAATCTCACGCAGGGTTTGGTGGTGGCGGTTGCTGACCAAGTGGTGTTGAAAGACTATTCCGCGGTTGAAGCCCGTATGTTCCAAACCATGGCCAACGACGATGTCTACGCTGTGATGGTGACAGACATGCAGGGCAGGGTGATGACGCACTTGGCGCGGGTACAAGGAAAAACTCCGACCCATCAAATGGCAGCAGACAAGGTCACCGTACCGACAGAAGATGCATCCGACATCATTCAATCCAGGGACGAACATTTCATCACCACGTGGCAAAAAATTACCCTGGGACTGAATTTGGGGTGGGTGCGTATTCAAACCAGTAATTCTCTGGACACGGACGATGTCAGTCACTTACGCCAGCAAACGTTGTGGTTGTCAGCCATGTCAGTGCTTTCTGGCAGCGTGATCCTGGGGGTCTTTTTATGGCGCTTTTACTTTTCAGTGGTGCGCCGCGAGCACTTCATTGGCATGCAACTCGATGATGCTTCCGAGCGTTTGCTAGCCTCTGAAAAGCTGGCATCTTTAGGTCAACTGGCAGCAGGCGTAGCCCACGAGATCAACAATCCAGTGGGTTATGTTTCGTCCAATTTGTCAACGCTTGAAAAATACCTGAAGGTGTACGAAAAAATTCTCGACACTGCGATTGCACAAGACACGTCGATGGACGCATCCCACGCGCACGATTTGGTGATGTTGACGAAAAAATTAAACTACGAAGCCATCCGCGCAGACCTTCAACCTTTGATGGCAGAGACCCAAGAGGGTTTGACTCGGATCAAAAATATCGTGAGAGATTTGAAAGATTTCTCTCGCTCCAATGCCATCACTGAGTTTGTGCCCTCTGATTTGCTGCAGGGTTTGCAATCGACACTCAACATTGTCAGCGGTGAAGTCAAACGTCGCGCCGATGTTGAACTGGCCCTCACGCCAATTCCTCACGTGGAATGCGTACCCTCTCAAATCAACCAAGTTCTGCTGAATTTGATCGTCAATGCAGCCCATGCCATGAACCCTGACACGCGTGGCTTGATCACGCTTCGCAGCGGCCATGAGGCCACACAGGTGTGGTTGGAGGTGCAAGACAATGGTTCGGGTATTTCCGAAGAAGTGATCTCAAAAATCTTCGATCCATTTTTCACCACCAAACCCCAAGGTTTGGGTACTGGTCTGGGGTTGTCGGTATCGTTGGGCATCATCCACCGCCACTCAGGCACACTGACTGTTCAGAGCAAATTGGGTGTAGGCACAACATTTCGTATCACTTTGCCAATCAAGCAACACGCCTTAGAGGCAGCTCTTTCTAGGAGTCAGACATGACCATCGCCTTTGATCCTTCGCAGTTTTCAGTACTTTGTGTTGACGATGAAGCGAATATTCTTTCAGCTCTTCGACGTATGTTGGTCTTGGAGGGGTTTCAAGTGGTCACTGCCGAAAGTGGGGCCTTAGCTTTGGAGCTGATGCAGAAAGATCAATTCCACGTTTTACTCACGGACTTGCAAATGCCTGGAATGACTGGCGTGGAGTTGTTGGAAAAGGTGAGAGAGAAATGGCCTGACACCATGCGTTTGTTGTTGACGGGGACCGCTGATATCAACAGCGCAGTTGCCGCCATCAACCAGGGTGAAATTTACCGTTATTTAACCAAGCCCTGGATTGATGCTGAATTGGTGGGAGTGATCAAGTCTGCGATTGAGTTGGGCGAGTTGGCTAAGGCCAAGCATGCGCGTTTGCGTGCGTCGTATGTGTCTTCCATCAAAGCGTTTTCTGGGCTGATGGATTTACGCATGCCTGCCTTGCTGGCCCATTCTCGGCGTGTTGCAGATTTGTCCAAGAAGTTAGCGCATCAGGCTGGCTTGGATGAGATTGCACAGCAAGAGGTATTCATTGCAGGCTTGTTGCACGACGTAGGAAAAATTGGACTCAGTGATCGCATCTTGGCCATCAAGTATTTCGAGTTGCCGCTGTCAGAAGTTAAGTTGTACAAGAAGCACTGCGCCATGGGGCAGATGAGTTTAACGATTTCTCAAGAGCTAGAGGCGGTTGGCGCGATTGTGCGATCGCACCATGAATTCTTTGATGGCACAGGTTTCCCTGACAAACTTAGTGGCGACAGCATTCCGCTGGGCGCGCGTATTGTGGGTTTGGTGGAGTCCTATGAGGAGTTGATCAGTGGTGAGTACACAGAAACAGCCAGTTCGCCTGCGCAGGCTCTTCGCATCGTGGCCAGCAACCGTGGCAAACTTTATTGCCCCGTCATCGCGGACCATTTCTTAGCCATGATGGGCGCATAGTGACCCAACAGTTGGGACTCAACCTGCCAAACCAACAAAGACGTTTTGCACATCGTCGTTGTTGTCGATGGCTGCTAAAAATGTTTCAACTTCATCCAAGGCTTGAGCGCTCAAGCTGTTTGGATCAATGGGGTTTTTAGGTTTGTAGCCTAGCTTGGCTGACAACACATGAAATCCATAGTTTGGCAGTGAGCGGCTGACCAAATCAAGGTCGCTTGGGTCGGTCAAAAACAAGATTGTTCCAGCTTCGTCACCGGCTTCTAGGTCTTGTGCGCCAGATTCAATCGCTGCCATGTCTGGGTCTGCATTGGGGGTGCTTGCTTGCGCCTCAATCATGCCCAAGTGATCAAAGTCCCATGCTACCGAGCCCGAGGTGCCGAGTTGTCCTTTGCGAAAAAGGACACGCATCTCTGAAGCGGCGCGGTTCACATTGTCGGTCAAACACTCCACCATGACGGCCACCCTGTGTGGGGCAAAGCCCTCGTACATGACGTGTTCAAAATGCACGGCTTCTCCGGTGAGTCCAGCCCCCTTTTTGATCGCCCGGTCGAGCGTCTCTTTGGGCATGGAGACTTTGCGCGCTTGTTCGACCACCAAACGCAACCGAGCGTTAGATGCCGGGTCGGCACCATGACGTGCAGCCACCATGATGTCTTTGGATAATTTGCCAAACATGCGACCTTTGGCGTTGGCAGCAACGTCTTTGTGTTTGGCTTTCCATTGAGCGCCCATTGGAAATTCCCCTTTGTAAATTGCACACATTTGCAGATTGTGCAGTTGCAAATTTCGAATTGAATTTTTCTTGAAGGCTCTATTACATCACTCCCATGATCGGAGCTTGATTCGATCGAACTCGGTGTGATGGATGTGATCGATTTCAGGCAGCATGGCATGCGTGAAAGCTTGCTTTGAGCTGAGTTTGTTTTTTGACGATTTTTTTGATTAAACTCCACCACCGTCCAATTTAAATGCCTTGTATTTGTGACCCCTCTTTTTTCTTTTGCTAGGTCAGCACATGCCTTTTAATCGCTGTGCTGAATGTCAGCGCTGTTGCAATGTCGAAGCTGGTTATCCAGCGCTTGACATCACACTCACAGCTAAAGAAATGAAAAAATTTGGTCCTCTTTGTATTCAAGGTGATTGCGAGCATTTGGGTGCATCTGGTTGTGTGCTTGCAGATGAGAAACCGTTTTCATGCAAACTTTATCCACTGTCATTCAACCCGACCTCCGGCAACTTGTATTTTGATGTGGAATGTCCTTTGATGCCAGACTACATCGATCAATTGAAGCAACCTCTCAGCAATGCCTCACGCCACTTCAATGGCGTGGTCAGAGAGTTGAAAAATCTTATCAAAACCGATCCGAATTTTTTAAAGAAAAATTCAGAAGTTGATCGCGATTATTTTGAGCTCAAGAAAATGCCTCAACAGCCCTTGAAAAAGGAAATTAAACAATGAATGGCCTTTGTTCCTTTGACGAAGTAGAAGCTGAATTGGTGACCAGGTCAGTTGGCTACCAGAGTTGGACGCAAGACAATTTATGCGTGGACAGCTCGCACAACGACATTCACTACTACACCACCCGATGGGATGCTTTGTGTCCTTACATTGATGTTTCAGAAGAAATGTTGGCATCGGCGCCAAAACCCTTCGTGGTCTACGCTTTACCGCCTGACGGTCCCTATGGCGTACCCATCAATGACAAATATGGCTTGGTGAATGTGGCAGATCAAGGATTTTGGTCAGAGCCTCGACGGGAGAGAAAGTTCAAAGAACTTGAAAAGCTCTACAAAACATTTACCTACAACGAAATCGTCATTGCAGGGCGTGATTTGACGGTCGAGGACTTGTACGAAATGGGCGGTGAACACTTTGCAGCCTATGAAATTGACGATCGTGAAATTGACGGTTTCGTCGACTACATCAAAGATTTGGATGTCTTGATCTTGCGCGTTCATGACAGCCAAGGTGAGTTGGTCTTGACAGATGTTTCGGTGTTGCTGCCCAAGTACAACCAGGTCTACGGTAGTTTTTGTCAGTGGAACCGTGCATTCAAGAATCGATCACCCGGAATTTACGCGTGCTTGCTTGCCTCTAAATGGGCCGCGAAAAATGGTTACAAGTACTACAACCTAGGTCCAGTGGACGACTATGGTTACAAAGCATTGTTTGTCACTGACTTTGAACCTATCTATGCCATTGCGCTCACAGATCTAGACCATCCTTTGGTCATGGATCCCACCTCGCCCTTACACATCGATTTCAAACCCCATCAGTTGAATCAAATTTATCGCGATTCACACTGAATCATGGCGCACACTGGGATGAGGGTGCGCAAATTCATTTGAAAATATGGGTTTCTCCAAAGCTCTCGTCGTAGTCGATGAAAAGTTCTTCGCCAACACGTATGTTTTTTAAGGAAACCAGCGTGCCATTCTTCTTGAAACGAAGATTGGGATTTTTGGAATGGTTCAGATAGATGGCCATGTTCATGGCATTCATTCCATATGTAGGGATGGAAAAGTACTTGTCTTTGTTGTCGACATAACAAAAAGAATGAACTTGCTTTCTCACACTTGTGGGTAGTTTGTTCAACTCTTTGAGCGGAATTTCTACCTCTTTGGTGGGAAGCCAAGACTTCAAAGGGTCGATGCCTTTGGGAATAGATCGCAATGCAAAAACCCCAATGCCGGCGATCTTAGAAATGCCCAATTTGCAATACACCTCTTGTTGCAGGTGCTTGATGATTTCTATTTTGTTTTTTTTCATGGATGAATGTCAAAGGTGAAACGCAGACCACATAAGTGTCGCGCATTTGTGCCCAGTTTTGCTCCCTTGATTGATTGAACTGATCGTTGCAGGGCGGGGCCTGACGTTAGTTTGCGCAAATGTGTTCGTTTGTTCAATTGGATTTGAATAGTACAAAAGAACTCAAATCATTGAGTGAGTTTCTTGACTTTTATGCGCTCAATCAAGTCGCATAAACTGACCCCGCAGGATGCGCAATTTGCGAAGATTTTTAAAACGAATGACAAGGGGTGCAGGGACTTATGGGGGACTATTCCAATATGGCGAATTACTACGATGTCATCATGACATCAGGGTATTACGACTACGAAAAGATTGTGAACAATTTAGTGACACATGAGCCACTCCATCATGTTTTAGAAATTGGCTGTGGCACAGGTTTGATTCTGGAAGAGTTAGCCAAAAGGCGACCCCATGTGCGGATTGACGGCATAGATTTGACGCAGCCGATGTTGGATATTGCGCAGCAACGTTTGGAGTCGTTTTCAAATGTGTCGCTCTCTCAACAAAACGTGTGTGAGTTGGTCTTAGGTCATGAGCATGACTTGGCCTTTTCCTATGGGGGCGTGTGGTACTTTGTGATCGACGGTGATCAAGAGCCCTTCCTGGTCAGTCATATTCCAGAAGATGCCGCCAACCATGCCGGTTTTCAATGCTTGTCAAAGTGTGTGGCCAAAAATGGCACCTTGTTGCTCGGTATCCAAGGGCCACACCATGACTATGAAACGGTGATCTCCAATGGCATGGTTTACTCCCAAAAGATTGAGCCCACTCCGATTGGCTTCACCAAGCACTACTACCTCAAGGATGGGGCCCAAACCATGATGGCCCAAACCGTGAAGTACCGGACTTATTCTTTTGCTGAGGCACAAGCGATGATGGCGCTTTATGGCTTCAGTTATGCCCCAGAACAAAATCGAGGGAAGTTGTTTTTAGGGTTCACAAAGTCATGAGTCCACTACCGCATTTGTTTTTTGTCGGCGTTGGCAACATGGGCAACCCCATGGCAGCCAACCTCATCAAGGCGGGTTACAAAGTCAGTGTGTTTGACGTCACCCCTGGCAAAGCAGATAACTTGCTTGTGCTTGGCGCGACTTGGGTCGAGAGCCTGGCCGAAGGTGCAGCAGCAGCTGATGTGGTGTTGGCTTCTTTGCCAGGACCCTCACAAGTGCGAGAGGTGATGATGGGAGAGGATGGAGTGCTGGCTGCCATGAAGCCAGGCACGTGTGTGATCGACACGTCGACCAGCGCAGTGGACTTGGTGCGTGAGTTGGTGATCTTGGCCAAAGCTCGGGAGATCGACTTTTTGGAGGCGCCGGTGACCAATGCGGTTGACTTTGCTGCTTTGGGCCGGTTGTCAATTTTTGTCGGGGGTGACAAAGCCTGCTTTGAAAAGCACAAACCCATCTTCGAGGTGGTGGGGGAAAAAATATTTCATGTGGGTGCGCCTGGCAACGGTGCGACCATCAAGTTGTTGACCAACTTGCTGTGGTTCGTGAGCGCTGCTGCCATTGGCGAGGGTTTGATGTTGGGTGCCAAGGCTGGCGTTCCATTGGAGACGGTCTGGGAGGCGATCAAATCCAGCGCTGGCAACAGCTGGGTGGCCGAGCACGATGTGCCATCGATTTTTGCAGGCCACTATGACCCGAGTTTCTCGTTGGCGTTGTGCTGCAAAGACTTGGGTCTGATTCACGACATCGCCGACTCACAAGGTGTCAACTTGCCCATGGCGGGGGCTGCGCAGTCCTTGTTTCAAAAAGCCCGACAGACCTACGGCGAGCAAGCCGCTGAGTTGCACGTGGTGCGCTTGTTGGAAGAGCAAGCCGGCTTGTTGTTGCGACCACCGCACGGGCAGCCTCTTTGATCTTGAACGGGAAGTCACCTATGACCCAACAATCACGACTCATGGCCCAAGCCCATTTGCACATGCCGCAAGGTGTGGCAGAGAACTACCGCTACTGGGGAGATGACCGTACGGTCTTCATTGAAAGCGCCAAAGGCTGTGTGCTGACCGATTGCGATGGCAAGACCTTTGTGGACTTTCGCTTAGGGTACGGCCCCATCATCTTGGGCTACCGCGATGAGCGGGTCGATGCCGCAGTGATCGAGCAGATCACCCGCCACGGCACTCTCTCAGGTTTTTCGACGGCGCTTGACACCGAGGTGGTGCAACAAATCAAAGCCCTGTGCCCCAACATTGACAAACTGCGCTTTGCCAACTCAGGCACCGAAGCGGTGATGGGGGCCCTGCGAACCGCTCGTGGCTTCACCGGACGAGACCGGGTGGCGATTGTCGAAGGCTCATTCCATGGCTTGTATGACGAGATGATGTGGAAGTCCGATATCGAGCATTGGGACCCCCATGGCACACAAGCGCCTCAGGTGATTCCCTTTGGTGCTGGCATTCCTGCCAGCACGCGCGGCTTGCTTGACATCATCGAGCTCAACAGCTTTGAATCTTTAGATCGCTTGTTTGCCGCCCATGCCAAGACTTTGGCGTGTGTGATGTTGGAGCCCATCATTGGCAACGCGGGCAGCATTTCGGCTACCCCTGACTGGCTACAGCGATTGCGCGACTTATGTGATCAGCACGGCACGCTGTTGTTGATTGACGAAGTGAAAACCGGTTTTCGTGTGGCCAAAGGTGGTGCACAGCAGCTCTATGGCATTCACGCCGATCTGACCACCTATGCCAAAGCCATGGGCAATGGTTACCCTGTGGCCGCTTTTGGCGGTCGAGCTGAGGTGATGGACGTGGTGGGCTCGCACAAAGGTGGCGTGGTGCACGGCGGTACCTACACCGCCAATTTAGTGGCCATCAGTGCAGCCCATGCAACCCTCAAGATCTTGGCCGAGACCGATGCCTTTGCCACCATCGATCGGGTGGGCACACAGATACAAGAAGTCTTAGGCCGAGTGTTCACAGCGGCGGGTATTGCCCATGCTTTTGCAGGGCCACCTGCGATGTTTGGCATCCACTTCACGCCGGATGTGCCCAGCAACTACCGCGATTGGCGCAAGACCGACAGCGCGCTTTACCAAAAATTTGCTTGGCATTTGATTGACGCAGGTGTCATGCTGGAGCCTGACTCGCGCGAACCTTGGTTCATTTGCGAGGCCCATCAAAGTGTTGACTTGGCATGGCTGGAAGATGTGGCAACCACTGCCATGCACAAGGCCATGCAGGACTGAGCGACAAAGCGGTGACCCTACCGCTGACTCGTCACATCACCAAGGAATGGCCTGGCCTTGGTAATCCACAAAGTGTGCACCGCTGCAAGCTGGCAGTTCATCCAAGGCCTTGAGCATGCCAGTGACCGATGTCTCGGGCGAGAGTGCACCGGAGGCCACAAAGGGCTGTGACAAGGCCGACTCCACGGTGCCGGGTTGCAGCGCGGCCACCACCAAGTGTGGCCGTTTGCGCGTCGCTTCGATGGCAGCGGTGTGCAACAGCATGTTGAGTGCGGCCTTGGCTGCGCGGTAGCTGTACCAGCCCCCCTTGCGGTTGTCGGCGATGCTGCCGACGCGTGCCGACAGTTTGGCGTAGATCGTACGTTGCTTGGTGTCTAACAAAGGCAGCAGGTGTTTGAACAACAGCGCCGGCCCCACCGCATTCACGGCCATGCTCTGCAGGAGGGGCTGGGCGTGAAGAGCGTTCAGACTTTTTTCAGGACCGTGTTGGGCGATGGCCAAAGCGCCGGTCGCATCGACGACGAGGTCAAAAGGCCCAGCCTGTGCCAACCCGGCTGCGGTCGTGACGATGCTGGCTTCATCTGCCAAATCAAAATCTCGGTGGGTTTGTCTTGATATGCCGAGCACCTCTTGACATTGTGGGTCGCACTGTAAGGCGCGCACAAAGGCGCTGCCAATGGCGCCGCTTGATCCCACCACCAGCGCGCGGTAAGACGCGCCCAGGCTGATCATGAACGGCGGGCGGCCCAGTAGGTGGCGCCCTCGGGACCGTAGATTTCTTCGTGGGGCGTGTTGGGCTCTAGGGTGAAGATGTCACCAGGTAGCAGATGCTGGGTGTGACCATCGCAGTTCAGCCACATCTCGCCCTGGGTCACCAAGCCACGGGCTGCAAACGGGTGCGTGTGAGTAGGCGCCACGGTGTTGGGTTCCCAATTGCGTTCGACCACCTCTTGGTAACCGTCAGCCAGGGCTTGCTGTTTGAACTCAGGAAGGGAAGGGTGTGTCATGGGGGGATTTTATGAATACAACATATCCCTGCTTGGCGCCTTGGCGACGCGTCTGGGCTAGAGTTGTGCACATGCAATCAAATGGGACAAGATGAGTTACAAAATTTTATTGGTGTGCATGGGCAATATCTGTCGCAGCCCAAGCGCCCATGGGGTGCTGCGACATCATTTGGCACGTGCGCATTTGTCGGGTGTGGTGACGGTGGATTCAGCAGGTACCCACAACTACCACCCGGATGCGCCGCCCGATGTGCGAAGTCAATCGCATGCCCAGCGTCGCGGCTATGACCTCTCTGACTTACGCGCGCGTCAGGTGCAGGAATATGACTTTGCGCAGTCGGATTTGATTTTGGCCATGGACTGGGACAACCTGGCCTTGCTTGAGGAACAGTGTCCGCCAGCTCACCTGCATAAAGTTCGGCGCTTTGCAGAGTTTTTCCAAACCTCAAATCAGACGGTGGTACCAGATCCTTACTATGCAGGAGACGCGGGCTTTGAGGAAGTATTGGACTTGGTGGAGGACGGTTGCGCAGGCATTTTGCGACACATTGCGAGTCCTACTGTCCTTGCGCGATGTGTGCCAGACTGGTCCCACGATGCGCAAATCGGATGCATTCAACGGGAATGGGAACTCAGCAGTTTCAAAGTCGCTATGACGTTGATTCAACAAGTTGCTGAGCTGGCAGACTTGCATGACCATCATCCGGAGATTTGGAATGTGTACCGACGTGTCAGGCTGACATTGACCACCCATGATACAGGTGGATTGACGCACAAAGATGTGGCTCTTGCCAGCGCGATCAGCGCGCTGGCGAATTCTTGAGAGTGTTAATCGGCGCGACCGCGTGCGCAGCGGATGTCGGCCATCACGCGAGGGTCTGCTTGCGCGACTTCCCACATACGAGCGTCTTGTTCTTGCAGTTTCCAGGCCTGCACCATACGAACCACATATTTGCGCGTACCCAAGATCAAGGCGGTACCCGCAACCCAAAACACCACCCATGCGGCCAACAGTTGACCTTCGGGTGAGGTTTCTATGATTTCATAGATGGATGCGACCAAGCTCAAGGCGGCCACAGTCAATAACAGTGTGGCAAGGCCGCTTTCGCCTTGCAGACGCGTTCCAAGTGACTTGACCGGATGAAAGGCCCGCTCTACGCGAGCGACGCCAGGGTGATCGGTTGTGTAATCAAGGTGAACAAAACTGGTCATGGAAGACTCCTTGTGAATGGTGAATGAACCAATCATAGGGTTTTTACCTACTTTTTGTCGTGAGATAAGTATTAACCCTAGTTTAGGGTCGTGTATCGGGTCAACCTGAATGGCCATGCATCTCTGGGGCGCATCAAATGGTCTTAGCTCAGACTGACGAATCGAATGGAGAACCCGACTTGCACACCATCCCCCTCAACAAACTTGGCCGTTGGTGTCAATTCACGCTGGGCCTTCTGAGTGCCGTGCTGGCAAGTTTTGCCAGTGCGGCGCCAGAATTGCGATGCCAATTTGAAGTCAATGCCGCAGTGCATCAGCACGCTTTTTCTCCGAGCCAAGATCCCTATCGCGTCCCCAGCGTGGACCTCAGTCAACGTTTTCGATTCAAGGCGGTGATGCTTGGTGATGACCAAAAACTAGAGCTGATCAATTTGTACGTCTACTACCAAACGCATCGACAGCCCATGTTGATGCAGCATGTGAAGTTTGTGGCGCCTGTGGCGCAAGTCTCTCCAGCGCCTGATGCATTGACGGGGCAAATGGCGGTGTATTCGCCGTTTTTGGGCAAAGAGCTGCAATACCGCTGTGCCTTGCATGAGGTAACACCATGAGGACGATCGCAAATAGCTGGTGGCGTTGTTGCTTTTGTGTGTGTGTGTTCATATGGAGTGGGGCCGCTTTGGCCCAGACGACGTCATTGAATGCGTCGGTCTCGTTGGTGGTGGTGGGCGACATCATGTTGGAGGGCGGGCCAGATCGTGCCATGCGTGCTCGGCGTGACCCGTTTTTAGACTTTGCCGCCTTGTTCAAAAGCGCCGATGTGCGCGTGGGTAATTTGGAGTGTGTGGTATCCACCGTCGGTTCGGCAGAGCCGGACAAGCCCAACACCTTTCGGGTGCATCCACAACGTTTGAAATACATCGCACGCCATTTCGATGCGGTAGGTTTGGCCAACAACCACTCGGGTGACTTTGGCCCCAAAGCATTTGCAGACATGTTGGGAGCGCTCAAACGCCAAGGCATTGGTTATTACGGTGGGGGCATGAATCTGCAAGAGGCGCACACCCCCTTGATCATTGAGCGCAAAGGACTGCGCATTGCGCTGCTGGGGTATGACGAATTTCAACCGCGCAGCTTTGAAGCCGACCACGACCGACCTGGTGTGGCTTGGAGCGAAGACGAGCAAGTGGTGCGCGATATTCGTCTGGCACGCACGCAGTGGCATGCCGATGTGGTCATCCCCATCATGCACTGGGGCTGGGAAGAACCCATCGCCAACGCACGCCAACGCAAGCTCGCTCGCTTGATGGTGGACGCGGGGGCTGACTTGGTGATTGGGGGACATCCGCACCAAGTGCAAGACACCGAGCAGTACAAGGGCAAGCCAATTTTCTACAGTCTGGGCAACTTTGTGTTTGATGGTTTTTCAGATCCTGTTAACAACATCGGCTGGGCCATCCGCTTTGAGCTGGACAAACAAGGCGTGCGTTCTTGGCAAGTCCACACGGCCAAGATCGATCGCCAAGGCTTGCCCCACCGGCAAGCGTCCGTGCAGACCGTGAACTTGCGGTGATGGGGCGCATGTCGAGCGTGTGACATGACGCGTCATGGCGCAAGACAAAACTCGATAAGCTCCATGCGCTGTGGGTGTGCTTGACCCCAGTGCGTCCCTGCTGCGCGAATGTGGCGAGGTGAAGCTCTGACGAACCCGAAAGATGAAGATGAAGATTGTTGAAAGTGGAAAAATTTTGGGTGCCCGTGTGGAGGGCTTGGACTTGTCGCAGCCCCTGAGCGATGCGCAGTTTCAGGCTCTGGAACAGGCACTGGGCCGCTTCGGTGTGCTGAGTTATCCGAAACAAAGCTTGACGTCCTTGCAGCTCAAACAGTTTGCTGAGCGTTTTGGCCAGTTGGAAATCAACGTGGCCAATATGTACCAAGAACCTGGCTTGCCCGAAGTGATGATCTTGTCCAACAAAATTGGCACCGATGGCAAACCCTTGGGGCTCAGCGATGCGGGTCAGGACTGGCACACCGACATGTCGTACAGCAAGATGGTGGCTTTTTCCAACATCTTGTACGGTCTGGAAATTCCGCACCGCAACGGCGAACCTTTGGGCAACACCGAGTTCTGCAGCATGCATGCCGCTTACGACGATTTACCCGAGGACTTGAAACTACGCTTGGACGGCATGACCATCACCCACGACTTCGCGAAGTTTTGGGACTTGATGCGCGCCAAAGAGGGCAGCACGCGCCCTCCCTTGACGCCCGCGCAACGCTTGGCCAAGCCGCCGGTGTCACATCCGGTCATCTTGTTGCACCCCATCACGGGAAAGAAGGTCTTGTATGCCAACCCCGGCTATTCGATGCGCATCAACGAAATGCCACAGACAGAGAGCGAAGAGACCTTGGCTTTTTTGTTTGAACACCAACTCCAAGACAAGTACCAGTACAAGCACCGCTGGCAAGTGGGCGATGTCTTGATGTGGGACAACCTGGGCACGCTCCACAACGCGGTGCCAGATTACCGTCCTGATGAACCGCGATACATCAAACGATGCCAAGTCATGGCCAACCGTTATTTTCCCTCTGACGCAGCCCCGCCAACCATTCTCCCTACCGCATGAAAGAGACACGCATGACACACACTTTTTTCCGTTTCCTAAGTGCCGGCTTGCTGGCCTGTGCTGGCTTTGTTCATGCTGCCGATGTGTATCCCACTAAGCCGATTCGCTTGCTGGTGGGCTTTGCAGCAGGTGGCCCGACCGACGTGATTGCGCGCGTGTTGGCCAAAGACATGTCGGTCACTTTGGGACAAGCCGTGGTGGTGGAGAACAAAGCCGGTGCCAGCTCAATGATCGCCACCCGCGAGGTGCGCCATGCCGCTGCCGATGGGTACACCTTGTTGTTTTCTTCGCTGGGCATGAACGTCAACCCCATCTTGTTGGGTGATCAAGCCGGCTACAACCCCAAGACCGACTTCACGCCCATCTCCAATGCGGCGGTGTTGCCCATGGTCGTGGTGGCGGCGTACGACTCGCCCTTGCGCACCATCCCCGACTTGCTCAAGCAAGCCCGCAGCAAACCCGATGCGGTGAGCTTCGCTTCATCTGGCAGCGGTGGCTCTGGTCACTTGGCGGCTGAATTGTTGGCTACCTCGGCCAAAGCCAAGATGCTGCACGTGCCCTACAAGGGCAATGGCCCCGCGTTGCTGGAGGTGATGGCCGGTCGCGTGGACTTCATGATTTATCCCGTGGTGGGTTTGGCCGATTTCGTGGCCACCAAGCGCGTGCATGTTTTGGCGGTCGGCACGTCCAAGCGCTTGGCGCAATTCCCCGATGCCCCCACCATGGCCGAAGTAGGCTTCAGCGGCTTTGAAGAGACAGCGCCTTGGGTGGGATTGCTAGGCCCTGCCAAAACCCCTCAGGCCGTGGTCACTCGTTTGCACGACGCCATGACCAAAGCCTTGGCCAAGCCCGATGTGCGCGCACAGCTGGAAAAACTCGGCGCCGTGATCGTGGGGGACACGCCAGCTGAATTTGCGTCCTTTTTGAAGCGCGATTACGAACGCTGGGATGGTGTCATCAAGGCTGCTGCAGTGAAAGCAGATTTGAATTGACACGGCTTCGCACAGAACGGAACTTGGTATGAGCGCCGCCTATTCGATTGCCGATTTGCGCGCTGCAGCGCAGCGCCGGTTACCTCGGGCGATTTTTGATTTCTTCGACGGTGGCGCAGAAGACGAAATCACACTGGGCGCCAACCGCGCCGCCTTTCAGCGCCATCGGTTTTTGCCGCGTGTGTTGCAGGACGTGTCACAGATCGAGACTCAGACCCAAATCTTTGGTCGCTCCATCACGCGGCCCATGGCCATCGCGCCCACCGGTGCGGTGGGCTTTGGTTATCCGGGCGGCGATGTGGCCATTGCCAAAGCGGCGGTGGCTGCAGGCATTCCCTACACACTGTCGAGCACAGCCACCGCGTCGATCGAGCGCATTGCCAACGCAGCGCCTGGGCGCTTGTGGTTTCAGGCCTACATCCTCAAAGACAAAGCCTTCTTGGCCCGCCTGATCGAACGCGCTCGTGTGGCCGAGTACGAGGCCTTGATGATCACGGTGGACTTGCCCGTAGGCGGCAAGCGCGAGCGTGACCAGCGCAACCACTTCTCGGTGCCGTTTCGCTTCACGCCCAAGAACGTGTGGGACTTTGCACAAAAGCCCGGTTGGTGCTGGCACATGCTCAGCCGTGGCATGCCGGTGATGGAGAACCTCATTGGTTTGGACGATGAAGCCAAAAGCGCATCCAGCATGGCGTCGTCGGTAGGCCGCAATTACGACGCATCGTTCGATTGGGCGGCGCTGCAAAAAATCCGTGACCAGTGGCCGCGTCGGCTCATTCTTAAAGGGGTGATGCATCCCGACGATGCCGACCGTGCTTGCGCCATGGGCTGTGATGCCTTGGTGGTGTCCAACCACGGCGGGCGTCAGCTCGACGGTGCTGTGGCCACACTCGATGCTTTGCCCAGCGTGGTGCAAGCGGTGGCACACCGTGTGCCGGTGTGGGTGGACGGTGGCGTGCGCCGTGGCCAAGATGTGGTCAAGGCGCTGGCGCTGGGGGCTGGCGGGGTGCTGCTCGGGCGTGCCACTTTGTTTGGCGCCGTGTCACACGGCGAACGCGGCGCACAACGGGCGTTGGAAATTTTGCACACTGAGCTGGTGCGCACTCTGCAACTGTGTGGCGTGCGCAGCGTGGCCGACATCACCCCCGCGTTGTTGGCGAAGGTGATGCAAGCCTAGGCGAGGAGGGCGCTCAGCCTGCGATCAAGCCAGCGGCTTCGATGCCGGCGATACAGATTTTTTCGTCTTCGTCACCGGTGCCGCCGCTGGCGCCCGCAGCACCCAGGATGTGGCCTTGCGCGTCTTTGATCAACACCGCACCGGGTTGGGGCAAGAACTGACCTTGCGAGGTGGCCGACAAGGACACAAAGAAGTTGGGGTTGTCTTTGGCGCGTGTGGCCAACACGCGGCTGGACACGCCCATGCCCACCGCACCCCAGGCTTTGGCCTTGGCAATGTCAAAGCGGAACATGCTGGCGCCGTCTTCACGCACATAGGTCACCAAGTCACCCGCCTGGTCGAGCACCGCGATGCCCATGGGTTGGTAACCGGCTGCACGAGCGGCTTTGGCGGCTTCTTGCGCAATCTTCAAGGCAGCATCGAGGGTCAGTTGGGACATGTGAATTCCTTTGAAATGTCAGAGTGAAAAAAAGCGTTCGCAACACAGGGTTGCATCGGTGTTGATTAGACAAGCAGATGCGTTGCCCTTGGGGGCGCCGGGTGTGCCGCAGGCGACAGATTTTGGCATGTTCGCTGGAGGGCAGAGGGTTAACGCGCGTGCGAAAACAGGGGTCGAGAAATACGATGTAGCGGTCTCATTTGTCAACTGCGAACCATGTCTAAAGTCATCATCACCTGTGCGGTCACCGGGGCCATCCACACCCCCTCCATGTCTCCGTATTTGCCCGTCACGCCCGAGGAAATCATCGAAGCCTCGGTGGGCGCTGCCGAAGCGGGCGCAGCCATCATCCACTTGCACGCACGTGACCCCATCACCGGCAAGCCAGACCAAAGCCCCGAGGCCTTTGCCAAGTTTCTACCGCAGATCAAAGCCCGCACCAACGCCGCGCTGAACCTCACCAGCGGAGGCTCGCCGTTCATGAAGATCGATGAGCGGATTCAGCCCTCGCTGCGCTTTGCGCCCGAGGTGGCGTCGCTCAACATGGGCTCCATCAACTTTGCTTTGTTCCCGATGCTCGAGCGTTTCAAAACCTTCAAGCACCCCTGGGAGAAAGAGCACCTCGAGGGCAGCCGTGACTTGATTTTTCGCAACACCTTCAAAGACATCGAATACGCCTTGGCCGCCTGTGCTGCCAACGGCACGCGTTTTGAGTTGGAGTGTTACGACATTGGCCACCTCTACAACCTGGCGCACTTTGCCGAGCGTGGCTTGATCAAGCCTCCGTTTTTTGTGCAGTCGGTGTTTGGCATCCTAGGTGGCATTGGCGTGCACGAAGAAGACGTGATGCACATGAAGCGCACGGCCGACCGCTTGTTTGGCAAAGACTACCAATGGTCGGTGCTCGGAGGCGGTCGCCATCAAATGCGCATTGCCACCTTGTCGATTGGTATGGGCGGCAATGTGCGGGTGGGCCTGGAAGACAGCTTGTGGCAGGGCAAAGGCACCTTGGCCAAAAGCAATGCCGACCAAGTGCGCCAGGTGCGCCAAATCATCGAGGGTTTGGGCCACGAGGTGGCCACCCCCGATGAAGCCCGTCAGATGCTGCAACTCAAAGGCAGCGATCAGGTCAAGTTTTAACCTCAAGGAGACACAAGATGGCATTCACAAAACGACGCATGGTTCAGGCCTTGGCTTCAGGGCTGATGGTGTGGGCTGCGGTGACCAGCACGGCGGTGATGGCACAGGCTTATCCGTCCAAACCCATCAAGTTGATCGTGCCGTTCCCAGCGGGTGGCACCACCGACATCGTGGCGCGCATTGTGGCGCAGCGCATGAGCGAGACCATGGGTCAACCTGTGGTGGTGGACAACAAGGGCGGTGCTGGGGGCGCCATTGGCGCTGACTTGGTGGCCAAGGCCGCACCGGACGGCTACACCCTGTTGATGCATAACATTTCGTTCCCCTTGTCTTACGTGGCGCAATCCTTGGCCAACCGTTCGCCGTTCAACGCAGAGACCGATTTCGCCGGTGTGTCGATTGCGGTGTATGTGCCGTTTGTGTTGACCGCCAACCCTGCCGTACCCGCCAAAGACTTGCGTGAGCTGGCTAATTTGCTGAGGACCAACAAAAGCCTGCAGTACAACTACGGCTCGACCGGCCCTGGCACTGCAGTACACGTATTAGGGGAGGCCTTCAAACGCGACGCCAAGGTGGAGATGGAGCATGTGCCCTTCAAAGGCGCAGCACCCCTCAAGCAAGAGTTGCTGAGTGGCCGCCTTCAAATTGGCGGTGATCAGTTGTCATCATCGTTGGCTGAAATTCGCTCGGGCACCTTGCGTGCCATCGCTACCACGGCGTCCAAGCGCATTGGCAGCTTGCCCGATGTGCCTACGGTGCGTGAACTTGGGTTTGCCTCGCTGGAGCTCGAAGGTTGGAACGGCGTGTTTGCGCCTGCCAAAACACCCAAAGACATCATTGAGCGTTTGCACAAAGAAATCGCAGCAGCTGTGCGCCACCCCGAGGTGATGAAGCGCTTGGCCGATTTGGGTGCGGACCCCGTGGGCTCAACGCCCGCCGAGCAAGACGCCATGCTGCGTCGTCAAATGGACCAGTTCCGCGGAGTCATTCGTGACATGAGGCTCGACTAAAAAAACAGGGCCACATCATGGATGTGGCCCTGTAGGCTTCTTGTATGAAGCGCAGCAGCGGGTTGTAGCCTTAAGCCTTGCCACCTTCATTGAGCCACCACACCAACAACTTCGAGCAATCGGCGGCATTGAGGCCGCTGTCTGCGGCGGCATCAAAACTCATGAGCGTGGCTTCGGTCAATGGCAGCTTGCGCTGATGCGCTTGTGCTTGGGCCAACATCGCGCGCACGTCTTTGCGCATGGTGGCCACGTCCACGGTGACGGCATCGTTTTTTTCGCCAGCTAGTGCTTGCGCAATCATGGGGCCGCGCACCTTGAGCATGTTGGGGCCGCCCGACGACTCTGAGAACACCTCGATCACGCGCTGTGGGTCTAGCCCCAAGGGCTCAATCAGCGACAACGCTTCACCCAAGGTTTGCCAGTACACCATCAGTGGCAAGTTGATGGCCAGTTTCATGGTGGCGCCTGAGCCGTGCGGTCCGACAAACTCAATGCGACGGCAGAGTTGTTCCAGGACAGCTTTGGCACGCTCCAAGTGCTGCGCATCACCGCCGACAAAACCAATCAGCTTGCCGTCTTTGGCGGGGCCTACGCTGCCACTGACGGGGCACTCCAAGTAGGCCGCATGCACGTTCTCGGCAAGCTTGGCCAACTCTTGTTGTTTGGCGGGCTTGACCGTACTCATCTCGATAAACAGCTTGCCCTTGACGTCACCACTGAGCAAGCCGTGGGGCGACAGGTACACGTCGTCCAAGGCTTGTTCGTTGGTTACCAAGCTGAGCACGATGTCGCACTGCGCAGCCAATTCGGCGGGCGTTGTCGCCCAGCCAATGCCTGCGTCGATCAAGCTTTGGGCGCGCTCTTTCGAGCGGTTCCAGACCGCCACTGAATTGCCCAATGTGTGCAAGCGCGCAGCGATCACGCTGCCCATCTTGCCGGTTCCTGCTATGCCTATACGCATGAATGAAAACTCACTTTAAAAATTAATCGGCTTTGATGTTGTTGTCGGCAATCAGCTTGGAATACTTGCTGTGCTCTGCAGCCAAGAACGCTTTGAACTCGTCTTGCGTGCTGGCTTGTGCTTCCACACCCAAACCGGCAAAGCGGTCTTTCAAATCGGCGTTGGCCATGATCTTGACCAAGGCGTCGTGGTAGCTCTCGACAATCGCTTTGGGTGTGCCGGTGGGCAGGTACACGCCCCACCAGTTCACCGCCACCAAACCGGACAATCCGGCTTCGGCAAAGGTGGGGATGTCAGGGTTCATGGGCGAGCGCTTGGCGCTGGTGATGGCGAGTGCACGCAAGCGGCCGGTCTTGATGTGTTGGCTCACGGGCAATGCATCAGACACCATCATGTTGATTTGACCGGCGATCAGGTCGTTCACCGCCAAGCCGCCGCCTTTGTAGGGCACGCCAATCATCTTCACGCCAGCTTGGCGCATGATCAATTCACCGCCCAAGTGCGCCATGCTGCCAGCGCCGCTGGTGCCAAAGTTCAACACGCCGGGCTTGGCCTTGGCATCGGCCAGCAGATCAGCCAATGTCTTGTAGGGCGATGCGGCTGGCACCACCAAGATGTTGGGGCCGGTGGCTGTCAGCGAGACGGGGATGAAATCCTTCTCCATGTTGTAGGGCACTTTGCTGATCAGCGGGTTCACTGCCGCTGGGCCCAAGTTACCCACCACAAAGGTGTAGCCATCGGCAGCTTGTCGTGCGGCGTACTCCATGCCGATCGAGCCGGCAGCACCGGGTCGACTCTCGATGATCACAGGCTGACCCCAGTGTTCACTGAGCTTTTGTCCCATGATGCGTGCCATCAAATCAGAGCTGCCCCCTGGCGGATAAGTCACCACCAGCTTGACAGGTTTGCTGGGAAAGTTCTGCGCTTGTGCCAACGGCGCCAAGCAGCCGATCGCCAAAGCCAAGAGCCATGCACTGTGTTTTTTCAAACCTGATCGCAACACCGATTTCATTTTTTGTTTCCTCTGTTTTTGTGGGTAAGTCACTTACGTGTCGACATACAAATCAACCTTCAAGTTATATTACAAAGCGTTAAAAATTCAGAGAGTGTTAACCCATGCTTCATGCACCATCCCCCGCTTCACGTGCCGATCAAACCCTCTCACACAACATGAAATTGTTGGCCCACCATGAGCTCGCTGGCTTTGGTGGATTGGGCGAGGGCATGGGCATGCAGCTCACCTCAGACGGTCGCCGCATCTTGTGGTTGGCCCATGAATCAGCCCCTAAAAACTTCTCGGGTGTGGATGTCACCGACCCGACAGCGCCTAAGCTGATTGTGCAAACCGAGCTGCCGCACATGAAGCTGCGTTCGAACTCACTCGATGTGGTGGGCAACACCTTGGTGGTGGCCTACCAAGCGTCTGAGGTGGGCATCAAGCCTGCTGGCGTGGATATTTTTGATGTGAGCATTCCTGAAACACCCCGTTTGTTGTCGCACTTTGATTGCTCGGGCCCACACTCACGTGGTGTGCACGCGGTCTGGTTTGTGGATGGCAAATACATTCACATGTCCTCGGGTGCGCCCGACTTTCAGCCACGCAATCCGCTGGACGACCAGTTCTACCGCATCGTCGATATCTCTGACCCCACGAAGCCTTTTGAAGCGGGCCGCTGGTGGTACCCCGGCACGCGTGAAGGTGACGAAGCGCCGCCGCCTGCACGTTTGCCCAAACAGTTCGACACCGGGTTTCGCACCCACAACACCAATGTGTTTCCCGACCGTCCTGACCGTGCCTTTGTGGGTTACATCGACGGTGGCGCCGTGGTGCTCGATATCTCGGACATGAAAAACATCAAGGTGGTCTCACAATGGAACCACTCGCCCCCTTTCAACGGATTCACCCACACGGTCTTGCCTTTGTTCGATCGCGGCTTGTGGATCGTGAGTGACGAATGCGTGCAAGACAACGGTGCCGACTGGCCCAAATTGGTGTGGGTGGTCGACGCCCGCAACGAAGGCAACCCTGTGCCCATCGGCACCTTCCCCGCGCCGTCTTACGACGCCTTCGCCAAACGCGGTGGCCGATTTGGCGCCCACAACTTGCACGAAAACTTGCCTGGTCCCACATCGTTTCGCTCCGACACCCTCATCGTGGGTTCGTTCTTCAACGCGGGCGTGCGTGTGTACGACACCAGCAACCCTTACCAAGTGCAAGAGATTGCCTACTTTGTGCCCGGTGCGCCCAAGCTCTCACCAGCAGGTGCGATCCAGTTGAACGATGTGTATGTGGACGACCGCCGCATCGTCTACACCGTGGACCGTTTCACCGGGGGCCTCTACATCCTTGAGATGAACATCTAAAGCCGCTGCTGTGACTTGGCAACGCGACGCGCTGGCCGGAAAAATTCCTGTCACCCTCATCACCGGCTTTCTGGGCAGTGGCAAAACCACGCTGATCACTAAGTTGCTCAAGCACCCCGACATGCGTCGGGTGGCGGTGGTGATCAACGAAGTGGGTGAGATTGGCATTGACCATGACCTGGTCACCCTGTCGTCCGAGAACATCAGCTTGCTGGCCAACGGCTGCATCTGTTGTTCGGTGCGCACCGACTTGCAAGAAACCCTGCGCGACTTGTTTGCCCAACGCCGTGTGGGCGAGGTGTTTGACTTTGACCGCGTGATCGTCGAGACCACCGGCTTGGCAGACCCCGCACCCGTGGTCCAGACCTTGTCCAGCGACACCTTGCTGGAGGCGCAGTACCGGCTCGATGGCTTGATCACCTTGGTCGACGGCGTGCTGGGGCTGGGGCAAATACAAGACCAGACTGAAGCGGTCAAACAAATCGCAATTGCCGACAAGGTGTTCATCACCAAGTCGGACCTGGCCGATGCGCCTGGCTTGCAAGCTTTGCGCGAGGCCATTCACACGCTCAACCCCCGAGCCAGCATCGACAACTTGGTCAACGGTGAAATTGAACCGCACGCCCTGATGGCTTTGGGGCTGGCCAGTGCACGTGCCGGTCAGCAGACCTTGCGGTTTTTGGGCGAAGCGCTCGATGGCTCAGCGTCGACAGACGCACCCGAGGGTGGGCGTTATTTGGCGCAAGCTGCTGCCACCCATGACCGCTCGGTGCGCACGGTGTCCTTGCGTTTCAAGCAGCCGTTCCAGTGGACGTCTTTTTCAGCCGCGCTGGAATTGCTCAGCACCTTGCGCGGCCCCGACTTGTTGCGTGTCAAGGGCATCGTCAATGTGGATGGCAAGCCGGTGGTGGTGCAGGGCGTGCAGCATATTTTTCACACCCCTGTGGAGCTGGACCGTTGGCCCAGCGCCGACACCGATTCACGCCTGGTGTTCATCACCCGCAACATCGAGGCCGAGGTGATTCGCAATTTGTTTGCGGCAGTGGGTGCGGTTACGCCCACAGCCTGACGCATCGGGCTTGGCGTTTGGCACGCCAAGCCGCTGGCATGGCCTTTATTTGGCCTTGGCTTTCACTTGGGGTTTTGCTTTGGCTTTGCCCGTTTTCTTGGGCACGCACATGTGCGAGAGCACATCGAACACGGCTGCGGTGTCGTTCTCGGCATGGCCCAAACCCATGGCCGCGTTGTAGACCGGGATGGTGGCCGCAAACAGCGGCGCTGCGGTATGGGTTTGCGCCAGCGCTGCACCAATGAGCTTCATGTCTTTTTGCCAGACAGAGACTTTCATGGTGGCCTGGTCCCAGCTTTGGTTGACCATCATGGGGCCGCGCACATCGAGCATGCGTGAGCCACCCGCGCCGTCGGCCAGCACCTTCACCGCCACCTCAGGCGCAATGCCAAAGCGCTCGCCAAACAGCAGCACCTCAGCGGTCGACACGTTGTGGATGGCCACCAGCAAGTTGGCCATCAGTTTCATCTTCATGCCATTGCCAAACTCACCCAGGTAATAGTTGGCTTTGGCAAAACCTTCAAACACGGGCGTGAGTTGCTGCACGGCTTTGGCCGGGCCGCTGGAGTACACCGACAGGTCTTTGCGCACTGCTTGTGCCCCCGTGCCGGACAAGGGGCAGTCGAGCAGGGTGATGCCTTGTTTGGCCAAAATCTTTTGCGCCGTCACCTTGTCGTCAATGTCCAAGGTGCTGGTGTCGACCACGATCAAGCCTTTTTTACCGCTTTGTGCCACAGCGTGTGAGGCATCGATCAAGGCCTGTGCGTGGGGCAGGGACGCAATGATCACATCAACGTGGGCTGCCACCTCACCCATGCTGGCGCATGGTGTGCCGCCGGCTTTTTTCAGCCGTGCACGTGCCGCATCGCTGGGATCAAAGCCAAACACCAAAAAGCCAGCCTTCAACAAATTGCCCGACATGGCCGAGCCCATGATGCCCAGCCCCAAGAAGCCAATGCGTGTCCCTGAGGGCTTGGCTGGATTGGCTTTGACAGAGGCTTTGACGCTGGTTTTAACCCGAAGAGGTGTGCTGGTTTTTGTTTTGGTGGTCATTTGATCTCCTAATTGGTGTAAATTCGCGCACAGTCTAAAACAAGAACCCAATTCAGGAGACACCGCTGTGACAAATTCATCCCAATCCCCCTCTTCACGCCAACCAGTTCGCATGGGTTTGGTCGGTTACGGTTGGTGGGGCAAGACCATCGCCAAGCAAATCAACAGCTCCAGCCACATGTCTTTGGTGGCCGTGGTGGAGGTGAGTGCCGAATTGCGCCAAGAGATGGCAGCAGACCCTGTCTTGAAGGGCGTTCAAGTGCTGTCCAGCTTCGATGCGTTTTTGCAAATCGCAGAGATGGAAGCGGTCATCTTGTGCACGCCACACCAGCAACATGCCGACCAAATTGTGGCGGCGGCCGAAGCCGGCAAACACGTGTTTTGTGAAAAGCCCTTGTGCCTTACTGTCAAAGACGCGCAACGCGCCATCGACAGTTGCACCCAGCACCAGCGGGTCTTGGGCATTGGCCATGAGCGCCGCTTTGAGCCCTCGGTGATCGAGTTACGCCGTGAGATCGAGGCGGGCACTTTTGGCACCATTTTGCAAATTGAAGCCAACTTCAGCCAAGACAAATTCTTTGCCTTGCCCAAAGACAACTGGCGCCTCTCGAACCAGCACGCACCGGTGGGGCCACTGACCGCCACAGGCATTCACTTGGTGGATTTGGCGATTGCCATTTTGGGCCCCAGCGAAGCGGTGTGGGCGCGTTTGGCCACGCGCGGTTCCGAGTTTGAAAACGGCGACACCCTAGGAATCATGCTGGCCTTCCCAGAGGGCGCCAATGCTTTGATCAGCGCCATCTTGGCGACGCCCTTTGAAGGCCGTTTCACGGTCTATGGCTCCAAGGGTTGGTTTGAAATTCGTGACCGCACCCATCCTGAAAATCCAACGGGCTGGGACCTCAAACGCGTCATGCAAGGCCAAGAGCCTGTCACCAGCTTTGCGGCGCCCCATCCGACGGTGCGGGCCAACCTTGAGGCGTTCTCGGCCGCCATTCGCCAGGAGAAGCCTTACCCTGTGACGCACCGTGAGATGCTGGCCAACGTGGCAGCACTTGAGGCCATCATGACGTCTGTGCTGACCCAGAAGATTGAAGCTGTGACTTCTCCCGATTGAGGTCTTGTGCGCATGCCTTCCAAGACCCCACCACCTGAAAAAAAACGCCTCAGCAGCCAAGAGCGTGAGCAGCAGATCGCGCGCGGCGCGGTCGAGTTTTTTGCCGAAGTGGGGTTCAGCGGTGACACGCGTGAGTTGGCGCGGCGTTTAGGGGTGACCCAATCGCTGCTCTACAAATACTTTCCCAACAAAGACGCCTTGATTGACCGGGTTTATGAAGAGGTCTACCTGGGGCGCTGGAACCCGTTTTGGGAGTCGGTCATCCAAGACCGCAGCATCCCCTTGGAAGAGCGTTTGGTCAGCCTGTACATCGAGTATTCCAAGGCGGCATTGACGCGGGATTGGGTGCGCATTTTCATGTTCTCAGGTCTGCGTGGTGAGAGCATCAACAAAAAATACCTGGATGTGCTGCGCAGCCGTATCTTGGAGCCGGTCGCAGCCGAGTTGCGCCATGAGTTGAATTTGCCAAGCGTGCAAGAGTTGCCCCTCAAAACTGCCGAGACCGAGTTGGTGTGGAGCATCAACGCCCGTATCTTTTACTTTGGTCAACGGCGTTGGATCTTCAATGTCCCGATCGAAGACGATGTGGACGAGATGATTCGCGTCACCATTGCGCACTTCATGGCCGGCGCGCGCGTGGTCTTGCCGCAGATCTTGGGCTTGACGCCTGACAAGAAACCACGAAATAAAGCCCGGAGCTAGGGAAATCACTGATGCTGTTGATCACGTGATCACCTTAAAGTGATCATATGAACACCAAGAAGCCCGTTTTCGACCCGCGCGACTTGCGCAATGCCTTTGGAAGTTTTGGAACGGGCGTCACGGTTGTGACCTCTGGCACAGCCCAAACCCGCTTGGTGGGGGTCACCGCCAACTCGTTCAGCTCAGTCTCTTTGGACC
Organism: Comamonadaceae bacterium; assembly: GCA_947451285.1. Classification (GTDB taxonomy): domain Bacteria; phylum Pseudomonadota; class Gammaproteobacteria; order Burkholderiales; family Burkholderiaceae_C; genus Limnohabitans. The sequence continues at coordinate 7,754 of CANFYL010000006.1, read as the reverse complement.
CGCCCATCGTGTTGTGGAGCTTGGTCAAAGGCTCCCCCAGTTTGGATGTGTTCGATCAAACCGAACGCTTTGTCATCAACATCTTGTCGCTCGACCAAGTGGACTTGTCCAAGCGCTTTTCCAGCGCTGCGGTGACCAACAAGTTTGAAGGCTTAGACCACGGCTTTGGTCTTGGCGGTTTGCCTGTGCTCCACGATTGCGCGGCCACGCTGGAGTGCAAAACCATTGAGCGTTTGGTGGTCGGCGACCACATTTTGTTTTTGGGGCAGGTTGAAAAGTATGCCTACGAGCGCAAGCCCACCTTGTTGTTTTGCCAAGGCAGTTACCTGCAGGGCGCTGAGTACAGCGTCGCCTGAGCACCCCATCACCATCGAAGGAGAAGACATTGAAACACAGCATGTTCATGATGCCCTTGCATCCCCCCGGACGAAACATTGGCGAGACGCTGGCCGAAGACCGCGAAGCCATTTTGTTGGCTGACCGTTGTGGTTACAGCGAGGCCTATGTGGGCGAGCACGTCACCGATGCCGCTGAGACGGTCACGTCGAGCATGATCTTTTTGGCCAGCCTGATTTCTGAAACCAAAAACATCATGCTGGGCACAGGCACCATCAACATGCCCAACGCCCATCCTGCAGCCATTGCCGCGCAGGCCGCCATGATGGACCACATGCTCAAGGGCCGCTTCATCATGGGCATCAGCCCTGGTGGCTTGATGTCTGACGCCGAAGTGTTTGGCAACTTTGGCAAAGACCGCAACGCCATGTTTGTCGAGAGCATCAACACGGTGTTGAAAATTTGGGAGTCCGATCCGCCGTACGACATCGATGGTGAGTTCTGGAAAATTTCCGTGGGCAAAACCATGCTGCCTGAAATCGGTCAAGGCTACATCATGAAGCCTTACCAACGCCCGCATCCGCTGATCGTGGGCACGGCGGTGGCTCCGTTTTCCAAGGGCGTGACCGAAATGGCCAAGCGCGGCTGGCAGCCTATTTCCGCCAACTTCCTCATGCCCGAGTGGGTCAAGACCCACTGGCCCAAGTATGTGGAAGGTCGCGAGGCCGTCGGAGCCGTCGCCAGCCCGAGCGAGTGGCGCGTGGCCAAGAGCATTTTTGTGGCTGACGACGACGCCACCGCCAAGCGCTATGGCTTGGAAGAGGGCGGTCCTTATCACTTTTACTTCAAGCAGTTGGTGCGCAAGATGCTCAACGGCGGACGCAGCAATTTGTTCAAGACCGACCCCAACATGGACGACGCCTTGGTCACCCCTGACTATGTGACCCAACGCTTGGTGTTGGCCGGCACGGTCAACTCGGTGGTGGATCAGATCTTGGCCTTCCGCGAGCACGTGGGCGACTTTGGCAACCTCTTGTACGCCTGCCACGACTGGATGGACCCCGCCTTGGGCAAACGCTCGATGGAGCTGTTTGCCAATGAGGTGATGCCACGCGTCAACGCCGCCATTGGCCGCTGACCCATCCCGTTGAATGCGTTGGAGCTCCACTTGACCGCCCCCAGCAACAGTTCATTCACCGAAGTTCGCGCTGGCATGACCATCGATTGGGATGTGCCGATTCAGATGGACGATGGCTTGGTGCTGCGTGCCGATGTGTTTCGTCCCATTGCACCGGGGCAATACCCGGTGCTGTTGAGCTACGGGCCCTATGCCAAAGGTTTGGCCTTTCAAGAAGGCTACCCCAGCGCTTGGCAAAAAATGGTCAGCGAGCACCCCGATGTGCCGCACGGCTCATCCAACCTGTTTCAAAACTGGGAAGTGGTTGACCCTGAAAAATGGGTGCCCGACGGTTACGTGTGCGTGCGCGTTGACTCGCGTGGTTGTGGCCGCTCACCGGGCTATGTGGACCATTTCTCCCCGCGTGAAACAGATGACTTTGTGGCCTGTATCGAATGGGCAGGCCAGCAGGGCTGGTCCAACGGCAAAGTGGGGTTGTCGGGTGTGTCTTACTTTGGCATCAACCAGTGGCAAGTGGCCAGTCGCCAGCCCAAGCACCTCACGGCCATGTGCATTTGGGAGGGCGCCGCCGATTGGTACCGCGACATGACCCACCACGGTGGCATCGTGTCCACCTTTTGGGACAACTGGTACGACATGCAAGTCAAAACCGTGCAGTACGGTTTGGGCGAGCGCGGCCCCAAGAGCCCAGCCACCGGCGCCCTGGTGTGTGGTGACGTGACGTTGTCCGATGCCGAGCTGGCCACCAACCGCTGCCAGTTCGGTCAAGACATCTTGTCGCACCCCGAAGACGACGCCTACCACCGCGAACGCTCAGCCCAGTGGGACAAGATCACCGTGCCGTTTTTGTCGGCCGGCAACTGGGGTGGCCAGGGCTTGCATTTGCGGGGCAATTCCGAGAGCTTCATGCGCGCCGCATCCAAGCACAAGTGGCTGGAGATGCATGGCCTGGAGCACTGGACTCACTTCTACACCGACTACGGCATTCAGATTCAAAAGCGCTTCTTCGCCCATTTCCTCAAAGGCGAAGCCAACGGCTGGGACCAAGAGCCGCCCGTGCGCTTGCAAGTGCGCCATCCCAAGCGTTTTGAAGAACGCACCGACAGCAACTGGCCCTTGCCGCAGACGCAATGGACCAAGATGTATTTGTCAGCGCATGACCAGTCTTTGTCCGAGCAAGCCCCAACCACGAACGGGCGCTTGAGCTTTCAGGCCATGGGCGATGGGTTGAGTTTTGTGTCGGCACCGCTGAGCCACGACATGGAGTTGACCGGCCCCTTGGCGGCGCAACTCAAGGTGTCGTCGAGCACCACCGACGCCGATGTGTTTTTGGTGTTGCGGGTGTTGACCCCCGATCTGCGTGAACTCACCTTTGCCGGTGCGATCGATCCGCACACGCCGGTGGCCCAGGGTTGGTTGCGTGCGTCGCATCGCGCCTTGGATGCCGAGCTGACGCGCCCCTACCGTCCCTACCACACGCACACCCAGCCCCAGCCTTTGACACCGGGTCAAGCGGTGACGCTGGATGTGGAACTGTGGCCCACCTCCATCGTCATCCCCGCAGGCCACCGCCTGGCGCTGTCGGTGCGTGGGCGTGATTACATCTACGCCGAGAAAACCGGTTTGAAGTTGTCCAACTTCAAAAACGAATTGCTCGGTTGTGGCCCTTTCTTGCACAACGACCCACGCGACAGACCGCGTGCGGTGTTTGACGGGGAAACTACCGTTCATTTTGATGCCGACGCGCAGCCATACTTGCTGCTGCCCGTCATCCCGCGAGGGCGCAACCCCTAACTTCCCACAGAGGAAGTCCGATCACCCAGTGAGTTCTTTCTTTCACCGCATCCACATCAGGAGACACACATGACCACAAGACGCGACTTTTTACAAACCACGGCAGCTGCCGGCGTGACCATGGCCTTGCCTATGGGCGCACAAGCCCAAGCGGGCGAGGGCATTCGTTTAGGTCTGTTGACCGTTAAAACCGGTCCCTTGGCTTCAGGCGGCATCGACATGGAGCGCGCCTTGGTCATGTACTTGGCTGAGCGCAACAACATGATGGCCGGCCAGAAAGTGCAACTCTTCGTGGCCGATACGGGCGGTGTGCCCGCCACAGCCAAGTCCAAAGTGCAAGAACTGGTGGAGCTCAACAAGGTGCATGTGTTGATGGGCCCCTTGGCTGCGTTTGAAGCTTTGGCCATTGATGACTACATCAAGGCCCAAAAAATACCCACCTTGTCGGTGGCTGCCGCCGACGACATGACCCAGCGCAAGCCCAACCCTTGGTTTGTGCGTGCCACCTCGTCGTCGTCACAGTGCTCGCATGTGATGGCCGACCATTGCGCCAAAACCTTGAAGTTCAAGCGCATGGCCATGATCGCTGACGACATTGCCTACGGCCACGAAATGAACGCGGGCTTTCAGCGCGTGTTCGAAGAAAACGGCGGCAAGATTGTTCAAAAAATGTTCCCGCCACTCACTGCGCCTGACTACGGTAGCTTCTTGGCGCAACTCAAGACCGATGTCGATGGCATCTTCTTGGGTTTTGCCGGCTCCAACGGTTTCCGCTTTGTGCGCCAGTTCAACGAATACGGTCTGCGCAACAAAATGACCATCGTGGGCGGCATGACCGCGCTCGACGAAGCCGTTCTGCGCAATATGGGCGACGAAGCCCTGGGCATCCAAACCGTGTGCTGGTACTCGGCCGAGTTGGACAACCCCATCAACGCCAAATTCGCCCCCGCTTTCCGCAAGCAGTTCAGCTACGACCCCGGTTACTACGCCTCGGGCACCTATGTGAGCGGTGCCATCTTGGAAGCCGCCGTCAAAGCGATTGGCGGCAAGGTCACCGACCGCGACGCACTGATGGCCGCCTTGAAGAAAACCAACATTGCCACCGCACGTGGCAACGTGAAGTTTGATGAGTTTGGCAACGTGGTGGGTGATGTGTACATCCGCCAGGTGGCGCGCAAAGAAGGCCGCTTGGTCAACTCGGTGATCAAGACCTATCCCAACGTGAGTCAGTTCTGGACCTACGACACCAAGCAGTTCTTGGGCAATCCGGTCTACTCGCGTGATTGGCCACCCGCCAAAAACCTCGAGTCTTAAAGCGCAAGGTTCATCATGCAGATTTGGGTCATTCAAACCCTCAACAGCTTGGCATTCGGAGGACTGTTGTTCATGCTGTCCTCCGGATTTGCGCTCATCTTCGGTTTGATGCGCATTGCCAATCTGACCCACGGTTCCTTGTTCATGTTGGGCGCCTACGTGGCTGCGTCCATGATTCGTGCAGGGCACGGCCTGGCGCTGGCCGCATGTGCCGCGATGTTGACCATGGCGGTAGTGGGCGGTTTGATTGAGCGATTCATCTTGCGTCGCCTCACCAACAACGCCCAAGGTCAGGTGCTGGCCACCTTGGGGCTGTCGTTTGTGGTGGCCGATCTGTGTTTGATGATTTGGGGAGGCGATCCACTGCCAATCCAAACCCCGTCAATGTTTCAGGCGCCGATGGAAATGTTCAACCTGAGATTTCCCACCTATCGTTTGGTGGTGCTGGGTTTTTCCATCGTGGTGGGTGTGTTGCTGTACCTGTTGATGGAGCGCACCCGCTTGGGCGCCATGATTCGTGCGGGTGTGGACGACATGCCCATGGCGCGTGCCGTGGGCATTCCGGCTTCGGGTTTGTTCACCACGGTGTTTTGCTTGGGGGCGGCCTTGGCAGGCTTGGGTGGGGCGCTGGGTGGGCCGATCTTCAATGCCTATCCGGGCTTGGACGCTGACATGTTGCCCTTGGCCTTGATCGTTGTGATTCTGGGCGGCGTCGGCAGCTTGATCGGCACCTTTGTGGCCAGTTTCATTGTGGGCTTTATCTACACCTTTGGCATTGCGCTCATTCCTGATTTGGCCTACGTCATCTTGTTTCTGCCCATGGTGGTGGTCATTGCCTTCAAGCCGCAAGGCCTCTTTGGAAGAGTCACAACATGAACCGTGTGTGGGTGCTGTTGGGCATCGTATTTCTCGCTGTGCTGCCCTTGGTCTCTGGCGAATACTTCGTCAACCTGGGCAGCCAAATCCTCATTGCCGTCATCTTTGCGTCCGGCCTCAACCTGTTGGTGGGCTACGCTGGGTTGACCTCGCTCGGGCACGCCACCTACATGGGCTTGTCGGCTTACATATCGGCTTGGCTGTCGATCAAGATGGGACTTGACCACACCATCACGGCCCCTGCGGCCTTGCTGCTCACCACCTTCATTGGCATGGTGTTTGGTTGGATCGCATTGCGTGCCACGGGCCTGGGCTTTTTGATGTTGACCTTGGCCTTGTCGCAAATTGTGTGGGGCTTGGGCTACCGCTGGGTGTCGGTCACCAACGGCGACAACGGCTTGTCGGGCCTGACGCGTCCTCATCCGTTTGGCATTGACCTCGACATCAGCAACAACTTTTACTGGTTCGCATTGCTCATCACCTGCGCCTGTGTGTATGCCATCAGCGTGTTGATTCGCTCGCCCTTTGGTGTGTCCATTCGCGGCACGCGCGACCAAGCGCGCCGCATGAGCGCGCTGGGCTACAACGTGTGGGCCATCCGCTGGACCACGTTTGTGATTGCGAGCTTTTTGGGCGCTGTGGCCGGTTTGCTGTACGTGTATTTCCATAAATACATCCACCCCAGCGTGATGGCCATCACCGTCTCTGCCGAAGCCTTGCTGTGCGTGATCGCTGGCGGCTCGGGCACCTTGGTGGGGCCGCTGCTGGGTGCCTTGGTGGTGGTGATGCTCAAGAACTACGCGTCTGCGTACGTGGAGCGTTGGAACATGCTGCTGGGCCTGGTGTTCTTGTTCATCGTGATCTTCATGCCTGCAGGCTTGGTGTCTGCCGTGGATGTGTGGAAGAAACGTTTTCATGGCGGGAGCAAGGCATGACCTACGCGCTTGAAATCAGCCATCTGTGCAAAAGCTTTGGCGGCGTCAAGGTCACGCAAGACGTCTCCTTTGCAGTCAAACCCGGTGAGCGTCGCCTCATCATTGGCCCCAATGGCGCAGGCAAAACCACGCTGTTCAATCAAATCTCGGGCGAGTTGCAACCCGACTCGGGCAGCATCAAGGTGTTTGGCGAAGACGTCACCCACCAGCCGGTTCATCGGCGTGCCCACGCCGGGGTGAGCCGCACCTACCAGATCATCACCTTGTTTCCCAAAGACAGCTTGTTGCACAACGTGGCCTTGTCTTTGTTGGGCGTGAGCCCACGGCGTTTTCAGGCGTTCAGTCCGTTGACGCTCGATGACACCCTGTACCAACAAGCCGAGACCATCTTGGATTCGGTGGGCTTGAAAGACAGCGCACATTTGGCCGCCAGCGAAATCTCTTACGGCGAGCAACGCCGGGTCGAGATTGCGGTGGCCATGGCCCAATCGCCGCGCTTGTTGTTGCTCGATGAGCCGCTGGCGGGCTTGTCGCATGACGAGCGCATCATCGTGCGTGATTTGGTGGCTGCACTCCCTAAGACCACCACCATCGTGATGATCGAGCACGACATGGACGTGGCCTTGGCCTTTGCCGAACAAATTGCAGTGCTGCATTACGGCAGCTTGATTGTGGAAGGTGACCGCGAGACCGTGGTCAACCACCCGCGTACCCGGGAGGTCTACCTTGGCCACTGATATGTTGACCCTGGACGCCATCCATGCGCATTACGGCGACAGCCATGTGCTGCATGGCGTGTCGTTTAATTTGAAAAAAGGCCATGTGCTGGCCCTGCTTGGGCGCAACGGTGCGGGCAAAACCACCACCATGCTCACCATGGCAGGTCTGTTGCCTTGTTCGGGCGGACAGGTGCTGCTCAACGGCGAGTCCATTGGCGCCATGCCACCTGAGGCGATTGCCAAGCGCGGCATCCGCTTGGTACCACAAGGCCGCCGCGTGTTTGCCAGCCTGAGCGTGGAAGAAAACCTCCTCGTGGCCGAACAACAGCGCGACATTGCCCACCCTTGGACGCGCGAGCGTGTGTACGAGCTATTCCCGCAGCTGCTGCCACGCCACAAGCAGCGCGCAGGCACCTTGTCGGGGGGCGAACAACAAATGCTGGTGATTGGCCGTGCCCTGATGGGCAACCCCGATGTGCTGTTGCTCGACGAGCCCTCGGAAGGCTTGGCGCCGCTCATCGTGGCCGAGGTTTCACGTGGCATCGCCAAACTCAAGTCAGAAGGTTTGTCCATCATCTTGGTGGAACAAAACTTCGAACTCGCCATGGGCTTGGCCGACGACATCGTGGTGCTCAACACCGG
>CANFYL010000005.1 GCA_947451285.1 Comamonadaceae bacterium | reverse complement strand
TTGCGGTGCAGGTGGCCCATGGTGAGGTGGCCCTCAACCGTGCAGAGCTGGCCAGCTTGGCCCTGGACTGAGCATGAAAGAAACCCGCTCCACCTGCCCTTACTGCGGCGTGGGCTGCGGCGTGATCATTGAGTCATCGGGCGCACGCATCACCGGTGTGCGCGGCGACCCAGAGCATCCTGCCAATTTGGGGCGCCTGTGCAGCAAAGGCTCGACCCTGCACCTGAGCGCCAGCCCCGTGGCAGCCGCCCAAACCCGCTTGCTGCAACCTCAGCGGCGCTTGGTGCGCGGCGGCCAACTGCTGCCCATGTCGTGGGACGCCTCGCTGCAATGGGCCAGCCAAAGCTTGGGCCACATCGTGCGCAACCACGGCCCTGAAGCGGTGGGCTTTTATGTGTCAGGTCAGCTGTTGACCGAAGACTATTACGTGTTCAACAAGCTGGTCAAAGGTTTGCTGGGCAGCAACAACATCGACACCAACTCCCGCCTGTGCATGAGCAGCGCGGTGGCGGGCTACAAGCTCACGCTGGGGGCGGACGCGCCACCGGCTTGCTATGACGATGTGATGCAGGCCGACTGCTTGTTCATTGCCGGCAGCAACGCGGCTTATGCCCACCCTATTTTGTTTCGCCGCATCGAAGAAGCCCGCGCGCAAAACCCAAATTTGAAAATCATCGTGGCCGACCCGCGCCGTACCGACACGGCCAGCAGCGCCGACCTGCACCTGCCCTTGCAGCCCGGCACCGATGTGGCGCTGTTTCATGGCTTGCTGCACATCATGCTGCGCGAAGGCTGGACCGACTCCGCCTACATACAGGCCCACACCGAAGGCTTTGCCGCCCTGCAAACCTTGGTGCGCGACTTCACCCCAGAGCGCGTGAGCCAACTCTGCGGTCTGCCCATGCCAGACTTGCTGCAAGCGGCACGCTGGTTTGCCACAGCCCAAGCCACGCTCAGCCTGTATTGCCAAGGTTTGAACCAGTCGAGCAGTGGCACCGCCAAAAACGCCTCGCTGATCAACCTGCACTTGGCTACAGGGCAGATCGGCAAACCCGGTGCTGGGCCCTTCTCGCTCACGGGCCAGCCCAACGCCATGGGGGGACGCGAGGTGGGCGGCTTGGCCAATCTGCTGAGCGCCCACCGCGACCTGGCCAACCCCACGCACCGCGCCGAAGTGGCCGCGCTGTGGGGCATTGACGAGGTGCCGGCCCAACCCGGCAAGACGGCGGTCGAGATGTTTGAAGCCGCAGCGGACGGCGAAATCAAAGCCTTGTGGATTGCTTGCACCAACCCTGCCCAATCCATGCCCGACCAACACACGGTGCGTCGCGCCTTAGAGCGTGCCGAGTTTGTGGTGGTGCAAGAAGCGTTTGCCACCGCCGAGACCTGTGCCTTTGCCGACTTGCTGCTGCCGGCCACCACCTGGGGCGAGAAAGAAGGCACGGTCACCAACAGCGAACGGCGCATCACACGTGTGCGCGCCGCCGTGCCGCCGCCCGGTCTGGCCCGCCATGACTGGCAGATCGTGGTCGATCTGGCGCAGCGTTTGGCCCAAGAACCTGGCGTGGGCGAAGGTCGCCAGGGCTTGCACATGGCCTACACCTCGCCCGAAGCCATTTGGTTGGAGCACCGCGAATCGACCCGAGGGCGCGACCTCGACATCACGGGCTTGAGCTACGCCCAGCTGGAAGTTGCCCCCCAACAGTGGCCCATGCCTGAGGGCGCGGCCCATGGCCAAGCCCGTTTGTACCAAGACGGGGTGTTTGCCACACCCAGCGGCAAAGCCCGCTTTGCCGCCATCGACTACGTGCCTGTGGCCGAAGCGCGTGAATCGCGCTTTCCGTTTTCACTCAACACCGGGCGCTTGCGCGACCAGTGGCACGGCATGACGCGCACCGGTGTGGTGGGCAAATTGTTTGGCCATGTGCCCGAGCCCTCGGTGCAGCTGCACCCCGACGACATGATGCGCCTGGGGCTGAGCGACGGCACCTTGGTGCACGTCACCAGCAAACGCGGCTCCATCGTGGTTCCCGCCCTGGCCAGCCCCGATCTAGGACCACAGCAAGCGTTCATCGCCATGCACTGGGGCCCCGCCTTTTTGGGCGGACGTGACCACCAGAACAAACCCCTGGCGGGTGTGAACGCCATCACCACCTCGGCCTATTGCCCCACTTCCAAGCAACCCGAACTCAAGCACGCCGCCGTCAAGGTGCTCAAAGCCGAATTACCCTGGACGCTGCTGGCCGTGGCTTGGCTGCCCGAGGACAGCGCCCACACGGTGCTGCAAGCCCTGCGTGAACGCATGGCCCAGTTTGAATTTGCCAGCTGTGTGCCCTTTGCCGAAAGCGGCCTCACCGACACGCCGCGCCAAGGCGTGCTGCTGCGCGCGGCCTGCAGCGAGCCGCCGGATATGGCGGTGGTGCAAGACATCGAACAACAACTGGGCTTGCGCGAAGACAACAGCTTGCGCTATGTCGACGCCAAGCGCAGCCAGCTGCGCTGCATGCGCTTGCGTGCCGAGTCAGACACCACCTTGGACGCCTTCGTGATTGCAGGCGACACCTCGGCCGAGGCCTGGCTCAAAGCCTTGTTGCAAACCCAGCAATCGGCCAAAGCCTACGGCCGTCGCTTGCTGATGACGGGCCACACGCCCCCGGTGGCGCTGGTCAGCGTGGGCACCACAGTCTGCACCTGCGTGGGAGTGAGCGATGTGGCGATTCAAGCGCAGCTTGCACACAGCGCCCAGCCCGACGAGCACAGCTGTTTGTCAGACCTGCAAGCCACGCTGAAATGCGGCACCCAGTGCGGCTCGTGCGTGCCTGAGTTGCGGCGCATGATTCGCCTGCATCTGCAGCCTGAAGCGGCCACGCCGTCATTGGCCATATAGCGCCAAGTTATCTGTGCTGCGGGACAATACAGACATGGCAATTGCACACTACCTCAAAGTCATTGGTCGCGGTCGCGACGGCGCACGCGCCATCGACCGCGCCCAAGCTGCTGACTTGATGGGCCAAGTGCTCGAGGGCAGCGTGAGCGACTTGGAGATCGGCGCCTTTTGCTTGGCCATGCGCATCAAAGGCGAAACGCCTGAAGAAATGGCGGGTTTTTTAGACGCCGCCCATGCACGCTTGCATCGCCTCAGTGCTGACGCGGGCACCCGCGTGGTGGTGCTGCCCAGCTACAACGGTGCACGCAAACTGCCCGTGCTCACGCCTTTGCTGGCAGCGCTGCTGGCACGTGAGGGGCTGGCCCTGGTGGTGCATGGCTGCGCCACCGAGTCAGCTCGTGTCACCACCCAAGAGGTGCTGGCTGCCATGGGCCAAGCGCCTCTTCACGAGGTACGCAATGTGAAGGCGGGCGAGCAAGTGTTTGTGCCGACCGAGGTGTTGTGCCCAGGCCTGAAACGCTTGCTGGATGTACGCCGTGTGGTGGGTTTGCGCAACCCGGCCCACAGCTTGGTCAAACTCATGAACCCCATGGCGGGCGAGGCCTTGCTGGTGGGCAGCTACACGCACCCTGAATACGCGGTGTCCATGGCCAACACCTGGGCCCTCACAGGCGCGCGCGCCCTGCTGTTGCGCGGCACCGAGGGCGAGGTGGTGGCCGATGCACGCCGCCAACCACAGATTGACGCCTTCGCCCATGGCGTGCGCCACACCTTGGTGGAGGCGCAAAGCGGCTCGTTGGCGCAACTGCCCGACTTACCCACACAAACCGATGCCGTCACCACAGCACGCTACATCCAAGCCGTGCTGGACGGTCAACTGCCTGTGCCCGCCCCTATTGCGCGCCAAGTGCAAGCTGCGTTGCAGGCCTTGGCGCTTTGACACCCCAACACCCGATCTTCAACCGCTCCCTCACCATGACACGCGCCAACGCCACCCCCACCCCCCACGTCACCTTGGTCGGCGCAGGCCCGGGCGACCCGGAACTGCTGACCCTCAAAGCGGTCAAAGCGATTGGGGCGGCCACGGTGCTGTTGGTGGACGACTTGGTGAGTGACGCGGTGCTGGCTTATGCCGCGCCGAGCGCGCGCATCGTGCACGTGGGCAAGCGCGGCGGTTGCCGCTCGACGCCGCAGGCCTTCATTGAAAAGCTGATGCTGCAAGAAGCCAAAGCCGGTGAGAACGTGGTGCGCCTCAAAGGCGGTGACCCCTTCATCTTTGGTCGTGGCGGTGAAGAGCTAGAACATTTGCAGGCCAAAGGGGTGTCGGTGACGGTGGTCAACGGCATCACCGCAGGCTTGGCTGGCGTGACCTCGCTGGGCGTGTCGCTCACCCACCGTGAGCACGCGCACGGGGTGCTCTTCATCACCGGCCACGCCAAGAAAGATGACGCCAACGGCGTCGACTGGGTCGGCCTGGCCCACACGGCCGCGCAAGCCAAGCTGACCCTGGTGATTTACATGGGCATGAGCGGCGCCGCACAGCTGCAAGACGCGTTGCTGCAAGGCTTGGGCGCGGGCACCCCTGTGGCCGTGGTGCAGCATGTGAGCCTGCCCACCCAACGCCATGTGGTGTGCACCTTGGGCAGCTTGCATGACACCGTGATGCGCGAGGCCATGGCCAGCCCCTCGGTGATCGTGGTGGGCGATGTGTTCAAGGGCTTGTTGGAGCTGCAAGCCACGCAGGGCGTCACTCAGCGCAAGGCCAGTTGATAGGCCCGTCGATAGGCCCGCCGATAAGAACACTTCAGCCCGCGCATGAACCCTTGCCTTTGCTCAGCAGCATCGGCACAACGCTAGGCCATAAGGTTGTGTGTGGGGTGCAAGCGGTCGCGCTGAGGCGCTGCCATAAAAACCAGACACCCCACTAAACTCGCCGCATGAATTCGTTTGATGTGGTGATCGTGGGCGCCGGTGCTGCCGGTTTGTTTTGTGCAGGCGTAGCGGCACAACAAGGCTTGCAGGTGCTGGTACTCGACCACAGCGACAAAGTGGCCGAGAAGATTCGCATCTCGGGCGGCGGACGCAGCAACTTCACCAACCGCGAACTCGATGTGCGTGCACCGCACAAGCACTTTTTGGGCGACAACCCCCAGTTTTGCCGCAGTGCGCTGTCGCGTTACACCCCGCAGAATTTCATTGCACTGGTGCAGCGTCACCACATTCCCTTCCATGAAAAGCACAAAGGCCAGCTGTTTTGTGACCGTTCGGCCGAAGACCTGATTCAGATGCTGCTGCGCGAATGCGACGCGGGTGCGCAAGGCGGGCGTGTGACCCGCTGGCAACCGTGCGGCTTGAAGGCGTTGTGCTTCAATGCCACGGCACCCACCGCTTCGCGTTACGAGGTCGACACCGACCAAGGCACGGTGCGTGCGGCCTCGGTGGTGGTGGCCACGGGTGGGTTGTCGATTCCAAAAATCGGCGCGACCGATTTGGGCTATCGACTCGCGCTGCAGTTTGGGCTGCGCTTGGTAGAGCCCCGACCAGGCTTGGTACCCATGACCTTTGATGGCGCGGCTTGGGCGCCCTACGCCCAGCTGTCGGGCCTGTCCCTGCCCGTGCGCATTGAAACGGGTGCGAAGAAAAACTTGCAAGGCTTTGACGAAGACTTGTTGTTCACCCACCGGGGCTTGTCAGGCCCGGCGGTGCTGCAAATTTCGAGCTACTGGCAAGCAGGCAGCGAGATTCGGGTGAATTTGGCACCGGATACCGATGTGCAAGAGCAACTGATGCTGGCCAAGCAACATTCCAAAAAGCTCGTCGCCAATGCCCTAGGCGCTTGGGTCCCATCCCGTTTAGCCGATGCCTGGACCAGCCAAGACAAGGCCTGGCAACGCCCTGTCATGGAAGCCAGCGACAAGGCCTTGGTGCAGTTGGCTCAGCGCTTGGGCAATTGGCCCCTCATGCCCACGGGCACCGAAGGCTACAAAAAAGCAGAGGTCACCGTGGGGGGCGTTGACACGCGCGATCTGTCCCAGCAGACCATGGAATCCAAGCAGCCAGGGCTGTATTTCATTGGCGAAGTGGTGGACATCACCGGTTGGCTCGGTGGCTACAACTTCCAGTGGGCCTGGGCCAGCGCCTATGCCTGTGGGCAGGCTTTGGCGGCCTCTTTAAAATCGCTATAATGCTTGACTTTGCTGGCAAAACCCCAACGGCCTGATCAACTTTGTGTTGGGGAACCCCGCAGACACGGCGCACAAGCCCGATCTTCTTGTGAACCCTCTGGCTGCAATATTTGGAAACTTTTGGTAATGACCACCATCCGTGTAAAAGAAAACGAGCCGTTTGACGTCGCACTGCGCCGCTTCAAGCGCACCATTGAGAAACTCGGTCTGTTGACCGACTTGCGTGCCCGCGAGTTCTATGAGAAGCCCACCGCTGAACGTAAACGCAAAAAAGCCGCAGCCGTGAAACGCCACTACAAGCGTGTGCGCAGCATGCAACTGCCCAAGAAGCTGTACTAATCAGCCTCTTCACTGAAGCAGGCCCACAGGCCCAATCAGACGACTCGCTTGGGGACGCTCAGGCGAGTTTTTTTTCGTCATTTTTTTACTGGATTTGCCATGAGTCTCAAAGCCCAAATTTCCGAAGACATGAAAACCGCCATGCGCGCCAAAGACAGTGTGCGCTTGGGCACCATTCGACTGCTCATGGCGGCCATGAAACAAAAAGAGGTGGATGAACGCGTCGAGCTCGACGACACAGCGGTGATTGCCATCGTCGACAAACTCATCAAGCAACGCAAAGACTCGGTGGCCGCGTATCAGAGCGCAAGCCGGCAAGACTTGGCTGACGTGGAGTTGGCTGAAATGAAAGTCCTCGAGGTCTATCTGCCCCAGCGCTTGAGCGCCGAAGAAATCACTGCGGCAGTGCAAACCATCGTGGCCCAAGTGGGGGCCACGGGCCCCGGTGACATGGGTAAGGTCATGGGTGCGGTGAAAACGCAGCTGGCGGGCAAAGCCGACATGGGTTTGGTCTCAGCCGCTGTGAAAAAGGCCTTAACGCCCTGAGTATGCGGTCTGTTTTTCGCTCATTGACACTGGGCCTTGGGTGCCTTCTGACCATCGGCATGGCCCCAGCTAAAGAATTTGGCGCCGAACTGCCAGATTTGTTGTTCGCCGCCGTCCAAGGCAATCCGACACTCAAGGCCGCTTGGTTAGAAGTGGTGGCAAGTGGGCAAGACCTGGAAGTTGCCGAGCGAGGTCGCTGGCCTGTTGTGTCTGCGGTGATGGAGTCCAAAACAGGCACTGTGACCACCCTGCCATCGCGGGCATTACGCGCCCAGCAACCTGTGTGGGACGGAGGCCGCATGGCGTCTTTGGTGTCCGAGTCTGAAGCACAGAAAAAAGTCATCACCTACAGGTACTACCAACAACAGCAACAAGTTTTTCTGTCTGTGGTCAACGCTTGGCAAAACGTCATGGCCGCCAAAGAACGGGCAAATACCGCGCAGCGGGCCATGTTGCGTCTCAAAGAGTTTGAAGCACAAATGATGCGGCGTGTGGAGGCACAGGCCTCACCGCGCATTGACCTCGAGCTGGTCGAGGCCCGCATCTTTCAAACGGAGGTGGAGCTCAGTTCTGCGCTCAGCAACCAGGCCAACAGTCTGCGCCGCTTAGAGCAGCTCACGGGTTTGCAAAGCCTTCAACAACCGGGTGTCTTAGCTTTTGATTTTTTCAACCCCGCCGTGGCGAGTTTGATCACCCAAGACATCCAAGCGCAAGACTTGGGGCTGTTGGCGACCAAAGACCATGCGGTGTTGAGAAACCAAGCTGAAGTTGAATTGGCACGCGCACGCTACAACACCAAAGATGCCGAAAAGTGGCCACAGCTGTTTGTGCGGGTCGAGCAACCCGTGGGCAAAGTGGTCAGCTATGCCGACACCCGCATGAGCGCATTCGTGGGCTTACAGTACACGCCCAATGCAGGTTTCTCCAACCAGTTGCAAGCGCAGGCCCTGCTGACACGGGTAGACAGTTCCGAGCAGTTGGTCCAAGCCGCGCAGCGTGAAGTCCAAGAAGCCTTTGAAAACGACCGCGAAGAAATGGTCTCGAGCAAGGCCAAGGTTTCAGCCATAGCCCGCGCGGTGGCTGGGTCGCAATCCGTGCTGGCGTCTTATCTGCGCCAATTTCAAGGCGGCAAGAAGTCTTGGCTGGATGTGCTCAACGCGGTGCGCGAACTGACGCAAAACGAATACACACTGGCCGATGCACAAGCAGCTTGGATGGCTGCGGCCTATAAATACCAAGTGCGCGCAGGCGTCCCACTGCAAAAGGTCAGCCCCCCATGAACCCTTTTCACGAACCCAGCTGGTCAACGGGTGCACCCTCAAGTCGCGACATGTTGACGCCAAGCTTTGCCCAGGTTGCCAAGGACGTTGTCAAAACCTACCGTGGTGAATTGCTGGAAGCATCGCTGGCTTCTTTGTTCATTGGCATCTTGGCCTTCACCACCTCGATGTTTTCCATGCAGGTCTATGACCGCGTCATCCCCACCCGCAGCGAGTACACCTTGTGGGTCTTAGGCGTGGGCGTGCTGCTGTCAATCATGTTTGAGCTGGCCATGAAATACGCCCGCTCCAAGTTGATGGACCATGTGGTGGTGGGCTTAGACGCTTGCTTGTCACGCGACATATTTGATCGGTTGTTGCAACTGCGCATGGACCAAATTCCAAGTTCTGTAGGCAGCTTGGCGGGGCAACTGAGAGGCTACGAACAATTGCGAAGCTTCTACACCAGCACCACCTTGTTCACCTTGATTGACCTGCCCTTTGGCCTGGTATTTCTGGCGGTCATGATGGCCATTGCCAGCCCTTGGGTGGCCTTGATTCCCTTGGTCTTTGGCTTGGTGGGCATTGCCATCGGGGTCAGTTCACGGCAAACAATCAACCAATTTGCCACCGACAGCGCGGCGTATTCCAATGCCAAAACTGGATTGCTGGTGGAAGCGGTAGAGGGCGTCGAGACCATCAAAGCGGGTGCAGGCGCACCCAAGTTTTTAGCGCGCTGGATCGCGGTGAACCACCACACCATCAAGAACGACGCCCAGATGCGACGCTTCATGGAAGGATTGGGCTACCTCTGCGCCTCGATCCAACAGCTGAGTTATGCAGGGCTGATCGTGGTGGGTGCATTGCTGGTGATGCAAGGCAGCATCACCATGGGGGCGTTGATCGCCTGTTCTATTCTGAGTGGGCGTGTGCTGGCCCCCATCATGGCCCTGCCCGGCTTGCTGGTTCAGCAAGGCCAGGCCATGGCGGCCCTCAGAGGAATCGAAGCCATCTACCACCTCAAAACCGATACACACGGCATCGCGCGCCCCTTGGCGCCCGATCATGTGCAAGGGCATTTCAAAATTTCAGACGCCAAGTTTTCTTATCCCGGCAACCCACCTGCGCTGGTGGTGCCCAAGCTGAACATTCAGCCTGGCGAACACATTGCCATCTTGGGCCCAATTGGTGCTGGCAAATCAACTTTGCTGCGTTTGCTCAGCGGTTTGTATGTGCCCCAAGAGGGTCAAGTGCTGCTCGACGGTCTTGATCTCGCGCACATCAGCCGGCAAGTGGTGAGCCAAAGAATTGGCTACTTGCAACAAGACCACCGTTTGTTTCAAGGCAGCTTGCGTGAGAACCTGCTGATTGGCTTGCCCGACCCCGGCGACACAGTCATCCAACAAGCCATGGCGCGTACCGGCATGATCCAATTTGTCTCAGCCCATCCTAAGGGCTTGGAGCGTCCTATCGCGGAGGGCGGCAAAGGGCTCAGTGGCGGCCAGCGGCAACTGTTGGCCTTCACACGTTTGATCTTGTGCAAGCCTGATATTTATCTTCTGGACGAACCCACGGCGAGCATGGACGATGAACAAGAACGTCGGTGCATTCAAGTGATGCAAGAACTTGTGGATGAAGGAAAAATGTTGATCTTGGTCACGCACAAACCCAATCTGTTGCCGCTGGTGTCTCGTATCCTGATCGTGGCCAACCACACCCTGGCCATAGACGGACCGCGCGATGCTGTGTTGCAGCGCTTGGCCCAAAACAGTGCATCGGCGACATCCTTTGCACCATCGCATGCGACCCAAGGCTGAACATGTCAACCTCCCACAGTTCTCGTACATCTTCTTCAAACCGTGACGCCATTGACGCACAGGTATTGACGGAACTGTCGCCACCACAGCGCGCGCGATTGACCTTGCGGGTGATGGCGTTGGGTTTGGTGTTGCTGGTCATATGGGCGGCATGGGGCACGGTGGACCAAGTCACTCGCGCACAAGCCCAGGTAGTGGCGCAGTCGCGCACCCAAGTCATCCAGTCGCCCGACGGCGGCGTGTTGTCTGAGTTGCGCGTCAAAGAAGGCGACAAAGTCACCGCTGGACAAGTCTTGGCCAGCCTGCACAAAGAACGCGCCCAAGCTGCCGTTTCTGAAACCAAAGCCAAAGTTGCCGCACTTCGCATCACCTTGGCTCGGCTACAGGCCGAGGTCTATAACAAACCACTGAGCTTTGCCAGCGACCTGAAGGCCTACCCCGAATACGTCAGCAACCAAACCGACCTTTACATCAAGCGGCAACAAGCCTTCCGCGAAGATATGGCGGCATTGACAAAGATCCTTGAGCTCAGCGACGCCGAGCTCAAGATCAACCTCCAACT
This sequence comes from Comamonadaceae bacterium, assembly GCA_947451285.1. GTDB lineage: Bacteria > Pseudomonadota > Gammaproteobacteria > Burkholderiales > Burkholderiaceae_C > Limnohabitans. The sequence continues at coordinate 34,308 of CANFYL010000005.1, read as the reverse complement.
TGAAGCCAATGGCGATGTGAGCCGCACCGAGGTGCTGCGCTTGGAACGGTCCGTGGCCGATGTGCGGGCTCAATTGGCCAGCAAAAAGAACAAGTACCTGCAAGACGCGCAAGCTGAAATGACCAAAGCGCAAGAAGAACTCAGCACCCAAACTGAGCTGCTGCGCGACCGCAGTCAACTGCTGGACCACACGGTGCTCACTGCGCCCGTCAACGGCGTGGTCAACAACATCCGTATCAACACACTCGGTGGTGTGGTGCGTCAAGGCGAAACGGTGATGGAGTTGCTACCCTGGAGCCAAGAGCTGGTCATCGAAGCCAAAGTTACACCCGCCGACATTGCATTTGTTCTTGTGGGACAAGAAGCCCAGATCAAGGTGGACGCCTATGACGCCTCAATTTTTGGCGCTCTAAGGGGCACAGTCGACTACATCAGCTCCGATGTCTTGAGCGAAGACACCCGCCAAGGCCCATTTCTGTATTACCGCGTTCGCATTCACCCACAGCCTATGCACTTGCAAGCAGACAAAGCACAGCGCATTCAGCTCAAACCCGGTATGTCCGCGTCGGTCGACATCAAAGCCAACGAGCGCTCAGTGTTGAGCTATTTGCTCAAACCCATCAGCAAGGCCTTGAGCCAATCGATGGGGGAGCGCTGACACGATCAGCCCCATAAAACGCACCATAATTGACGGTTCCGAGACATTTGACCCCACACGACAACACTTATGCAACCTACGCTCAAGCCCCAAAACCCCAACTTTTCCTCTGGCCCCTGTGCCAAGCGCCCTGGTTATGACGTCAGCAAACTCCAACTGGACTTGCTGGGCCGCTCACACCGCTCTGCATTGGGCAAAAAGGCCTTGGGCCTGGCCTGCACCGAAACAGCGCGCATCCTTGGCTTACCAGAAGGCTACCGAGTGGCTGTGGTGCCAGGTTCAGACACCGGCGCCATTGAAATGGCCATGTGGTCTTTGTTGGGCGGGCGCGGTGTGGACGTGTTGGAGTGGGAGTCGTTCAGCGCGGGTTGGGTCACCGACATCGTCAAGCAGTTGAAGCTGCCTAACGTCAACGTGATCAAGGCCGACTACGGCGACTTGGTCGATCTGCACAGCGTGAACTTTGACAACGATGTGGTGTTCGTTTGGAACGGCACCACCTCTGGTGTGAAAGTGCCCAACGGCGACTGGATTCCGGCCAACCGCGGCGGACTGACCCTGTGCGACGCCACCTCGGCCGTGTTTGCGATGGACATGCCTTGGGACAAACTCGATGTCATCACCTACTCCTGGCAGAAAGTGCTCGGCGGCGAAGGCGCGCATGGCATGCTCATTCTCAGCCCACGTGCGGTGGAGCGCCTAGAGGCTTACAGCCCACCTTGGCCCATGCCCAAGGTGTTCCGTATGAAATCAGGCGGCAAGCTCAACGAAGGCCTCTTCAAAGGCGAAACCATCAACACGCCGTCCATGCTGTGTGTGGCCGACTACTTGGACGCACTGCAATGGGTGGACGGTTTGGGTGGCGTCAAAGCCACCATCGCCAAAAGCGAAGCCAACTTGAAAGTGATTGCCGATTTTGTGGCGGCCAACGACTGGATCTCTTTCTTGGCCAAGTCCCCTGCCACACGCTCGAACACCAGCGTGTGTTTGAGCGTTCAGCTGTCCGAAGATCAGGTCAAAAAAATGGTGAAGCTGCTCGACACCGAAGGCGTGGCCTTTGACATTGGCGCCTACAAAGACGCGCCAGCTGGCTTGCGCATTTGGTGCGGTGCCACGGTCGAGGCCTCAGACCTTGAGGCCCTCATGCCATGGTTGACCTGGGCTTACCACGCGGTTCAAAAATAACGCGGCCCCAGCCCTGATCACACCATGCACAAAATCAGAACCTATAACGCGATCGCCCTCAAAGGCCTTGAGCGTTTTGGCCGTCAATCGTATGAAGTCGGCAGCGATATTGGCCACCCCGACGCCTTTTTGCTGCGCAGCCAAAAACTACACGACGTGGCGGTGCCCGACTCGTTGCTGGCCGTGGCGCGCGCCGGCGCGGGCGTCAACAACGTGCCCATTGCAGACTACAGCCGACGCGGCATTGTGGTGTTCAACACACCCGGCGCCAACGCCAATGCGGTGAAAGAGCTGGTCATGGCGGGCATGCTGTTGGCCAGTCGTGGCATCTTGCCTGGCATGGACTATGTGAATGGTCTGGGCGACATGACCGAAGCGGCGGCCATGTCGCAACTGCTGGAAAAAGAAAAGTCCCGCTTTGCTGGCACCGAGGTCAAAGGCAAAACCTTGGGCATCGTGGGCTTGGGGGCGATTGGCTCCATGGTGGCAGACATGGCCTTGGCCATGGGCATGAAAGTGGTGGGCTTTGACCCTGCACTCTCCATCGATGCCGCATGGCGCCTCTCCAACGAAGTGGTGCGCATGGAAAACTTGGCCGCCTTGCTGGCTCGCTCAGACTTTGTGACCTTGCATGTGCCAGCCATCGAAGCCACGCACCACTTGGTGAACGACGCTGCACTGGCCTTGATGAAACCCAGCGCCGTGTTGCTTAACTTTGCACGCGAAACCATTGTGGATTCCGCTGCAGTGTTGCGCCGCCTCAATGCGGGCCAACTGGCGCGCTATGTGTGCGACTTTCCAGAGCCCGGTTTGATTGCCCACCCGGGTGTGATTGCCATGCCGCACATCGGCGCGAGCACCGAAGAGTCCGAAGAAAATTGTGCCGTCATGGCCGCCAACCAGTTGATGAACTACCTTGAAAACGGCAACGTCATCAACTCGGTCAACTTTCCGGCGATCCACATGGACCGCAGCCCGGGCACCAGCCGCATCACTTTTTGCAACGATAACGTTTCCGGCGTGTTGGGCCATGTGCTGTCGGTGTTGGCCGATCGCCAGGTGAATGTGATTGACATGGTCAACAAGAGCCAAGGCGAACTGGCCATCAACATCATTGATGTGGCCAGCCCGCCGTCTGACGATGTGCTCAATGCCATTCGCGGCGTGGCACATGTCATCCGTGTGCGTCTGATTTGACAGCTGCGACCTGGGCTTGACGCCAAGATCGCGGTCATAGCGAAGCATCCTGCATGTACCGCCTCATCAATGCGTTAGGTTTTCAAACCGCTTGGTGGGCCTGCATTGCGGGCGTCGGCCGTGGCTGGGAAGTGCCGGCGCTTGCTTATTGCGCAGCATTGGCGGGAGCGCATCTTCTTTACATTCAACACCGTTGGCAAGAAATCCAGCTTGCAGTGGTCGCGCTAGCCATCGGTGTGGTGGTGGACACGGCGCTGCAGTATGTTTCAGTGATTCACTTTTATGGGTGGGCCCTGTGGGAATTGAGTCCGTTTTGGTTGTGGGCGCTGTGGGTGTTGTTTGCCATGACCTTGAATGCGTCGCTCTCGTTCCTGAAAACGCAGCCTTTGTGGCTGTCTGCCTTAGCTGGCCTGCTGTTTGGCCCCCTGACCTACTACGCAGGCGCAAAGTTGGGCGCGGCATCATTTGATCCCTCTGTCACCCACGTGTCTGCGCTGGCCTTGGCGTGGATGCTGGCGCTGCCCGCGATGGTCGTGGTGGCGACAAGAATTTCTACAAATCTGGCTATGCTTGATCATTCCCCTTAGATACCCGGCAAGCCCTAGATGGGCCAACCATCGGAGACTCACCATGCAGATCAAATATTTGACTCAGGTCTTTGTGACCGTCATGGCGGCGCTGACTTGCACCGTCGCTCTAGCCCAAAATTACCCCGAACGGGCCATCACGGTCATCGTTCCGTTCACGCCAGGCGGCGTGTCGGACATCACAGCCAGACCGCTGGCTGCAGCCATGTCAGGTAACCTCGGTCAACCCATGGTGATTGACAACAAGGGCGGCGCCGGTGGCGCCATTGGCATGGCGGCAGCCGCCAAAGCCAAGCCCGATGGCTATACCTTGATGATGGCGCTGCCCAGCATGATCACCATCCCCATTTCAGATCGCATCAGCAACCGGGCGTCGAGTTTTCAGGTCAACCAATTCAAGCCCATTGCCCGCCTGACCGCCGACCCCACGGTGCTGGCCGTGCGCTCAGACAGCCCCTGGAAAACCTTGACCGATTTTGTGCGTGATGTTCGTGCCAAGCCAGACACCATCTCATACAGCAGCTCAGGCCTGTACGGCACCACCCATGTGGCCATGGAAATCTTGGCCTATGCCGCCAACTTGAAACTGGTGCATGTGCCCTACACCGGGGGCGGTTTGCAGGTGAACGCCTTGCTGGCGGGTCATGTGGACGCCACCATGCAAACGCCCGGCGCCATTGCCGGGCACATCGCCTCCGGCAAAGTGCGCGTCTTGGCATCGATGAGTCGCGACCGTGTGGCCACCCTGCCCGATGTGCCCACGGCCGCAGAACAAGGCTTCAAAGGCGAGTACTACCTGTGGACGGGCTTGTTTGCGCCAGCCGGCACGCCCGCGCCCATCATCAACCGCTTGCGCGCCTCGGTCAAAGAAGCGGCCAACCAAAACCTGTTCAAGAGCGCCATGGCCACCCTGAACACGCCCATCCAGTATTTGGATTCCGATGACTTCGCCAGCTTCATGGTGGAAGACACCAAGCGCCTCGACGCGGTGTTGACCAATATGGGCGATATCAAGTAACTCACCCCACGCCTCGTTTTTCTTTTAGCCTTCAATCCAGACAACTTATGAAACTCATCAATCTTTCAGTCCATGGCATGCGCCGCGTTGGCGTACTCGATGGTGACCACGTGGTCGACGTATTGGCCGTGCATGAAGCACAACCCTTTTTAACGACCACCGACATAGCCGCATTGGGCAGCACTGTGAGCGTGATTGCGCAGTGGGACCATCTGCATGCACTGTTTGAGAAAGCCGTGTCACTGAGTCGCGGCGGCGTTGGGCGCACCCCGACCCCAAGTGCACACTTGCTTGCCCCCATGGCGCCCAGCACCATCTTGTGTTCTGGCAGCAACTACCTGAGCCACAACCAAGAAAAAGCCAACGCCGACACCAGCGGCAAAGAGCCTGAGTTTTTTGTCAAAACGGGCGACTGCGTGGTTGGCCCTGACGAAGCCATCGTGTGGGACCCCGTGCTCACCAAAAAGCTCGACGGCGAAGTGGAGCTGGCCGTGGTGATTGGCAAACCAGGTCGGCACATTGCGGTGAAAGATGCGCTGGACCATGTGTTTGGCTACACCATCGTCAACGACGTGACCGCGCGTGACCGCCAAGTGCGTCGTCGCCCCGATGGCTCGTATTGGTACGAGTTGGGCCGTGGCAAATTGTTTGACACCAGTGCGCCACTGGGCCCGTGCATCACCACCCGCGATGAAATTCCTGATCCGCAAGCCATCATGGTGCGCGCTTGGGTGAACGGCGAGCTGCGCCAAATCAGCAGCACCTCGCAGATGATTTGGAGCGTGGCCGAGTTGATCCACTTCTTCTCAGTGAACATGACCTTGCGCCCAGGCATGGTCATCATCACCGGCACGCCCAGTGGCACGGCATGGTCGAGCGACGAAGAGTTGGGTGGCAAATGGGCCGGCACCAATGGCATGGTCAAAGCCCAAGGCTACCTGCAGCCCGGCGACACGGTCGTGTGCGAGATCGATGGCATTGGGCGACTGTCTAACCCGGTCACGCGTTGAAAGTGTGAGGCCTGTGCTGCTTGGCACGGGTACCGAGTTGTCGGGACTCGGCTTTAAAATCACGCATGGAAATTAAAGTCAACTTTCTCGACAAGCTTCGCCTAGAAGCGAAGTTCGATGACTTCACGGTGGTCGCCGACCAGCCCATCCGCTACAAGGGTGACGGATCTGCGCCTGGCCCCTTCGATTATTTTTTAGCCTCATCGGCTTTGTGCGCAGCCTACTTTGTGAAGCTCTATTGCGACACGCGCAATATTTCGACTGAGCATATTCGTCTGTCGCAAAACAACATCGTTGACCCAGAGAACCGCTACCAGCAGATTTTCAAAATTCAGGTGGAATTACCACCCGACATTCAGGACATTGATCGACGTGGAATTTTGAATTCGATCGAACGCTGCACGGTCAAAAAGGTCGTTCAAGCTGGGCCTGCATTTGTGATCGAGGAAGTCGAGAGCTTGGATGCCGATTCACAGTCTTTGCTCACCTTAAAGCCAAGCCCTGACAGCCGCACCTTGATTGCGGGCAAGGACCTGCCGCTGGAGCAAACCATTGCCAATATGTCGGGTGTACTGGCGGACTTGGGTATCAAGATTGAAATTGCGTCTTGGCGCAACCTCATTCCCCATGTGTGGTCGCTGCATATCCGAGATGCGCATTCGCCCATGTGTTTTACCAATGGCAAGGGCGCCACCAAAGAGAGTGCCTTGGCGTCTGCCTTGGGCGAATACATCGAGCGGCTCAGCAACAACCACTTCTATGCGGGCGCGTATTGGGGCGAAGACATCGCCAACGCAGCGTTTGTGCATTACCCCAATGAACGATGGTTCAAGCCTGGCCCAGGCGATGCACTGCCGGCAGATATCTTGGATGCTTACTGCCTGCCCATCTACAACCCCGAGGGCGAATTGCGAGGCTCACACCTGATCGACACCAACTCAGGCCATGTGACGCGCGGCATTTGTTCATTGCCTTTTGTGCGGCACTCAGACGGTGAGGTGGTGTATTTCCCGACCAATTTGATTGAAAACTTGTTTGTCAGCAATGGCATGAGTGCGGGCAACACACTGGCCGAGGCGCAGGTGCAATGCTTATCTGAAATTTTTGAGCGTGCGGTCAAGCGTGAGATCTTGGAGGGTGAAATGTGTTTGCCCGATGTGCCGGTTGAGGTGTTGGCAAAGTACCCCAGCATCCTGGCTGGCATTCAAGGCCTTGAAGACCAAGGCTTTCCGGTGCTGGTGAAAGATGCGTCACTGGGCGGGACTTACCCGGTGATGTGCGTGACCTTGATGAATCCACGCACAGGCGGTGTGTTTGCATCGTTTGGCGCGCATCCAAGCTTGGAGGTGGCACTCGAGCGCAGCCTGACCGAGTTGCTGCAAGGTCGTAGCTTTGAAGGGCTCAACGACTTGCCACCACCCACCTTTGAGAGCCACGCCGTCACCGAGCCCAACAACTTTGTAGAGCATTTCATCGACTCCAGCGGCATTGTGTCGTGGCGTTTTTTCAGCGCCAAAGCAGATTTTGAATATGTCGAATGGGATTTTTCTGGCGATGGCGACAACGCCACGGCCCAAGAGGCGGCCACGTTGTTTGGCATTCTTCAAGACATGGGCAAAGAGGTGTACACGACAGTGCATGACCAGCTTGGCGCCATCGCCTGTCGGATATTGGTACCCGGTTATTCAGAGGTCTACCCGGTTGAAGATTTGATTTGGGACAACACCAACAAGGCCTTGTTGTTTCGCGCAGATATTTTGAACTTGCACCGCTTGGACGATGCCAGCTTGTCTGCCCTGCTCGATCGACTAGAAAACAACGAGCTCGACGACTATGGGGACATTGCCACTTTGATTGGCATCGAATTTGATGACAACACCGAATGGGGTCAACTGACGGTGTTGGAGCTCAAGCTATTGATTCATCTGGCCTTGCAGCAATTTGAGCCTGCGCATGAGTTGGTGGGTGCCTTTTTGCAGTTCAACGACAACACGGTGGAACGCAAATTGTTTTACCAAGCCTTGAACGTGGTGCTGGAAGTGCTGCTCGATCCAGACCTAGAGATGGATGACTACGCCCACAACTTGCGACGCATGTATGGCGGTAATCGGATGGATGCGGTGATGGGGTCTGTCCGTGGCGCCGTGCGCTTTCATGGTTTGACGCCTACCAATATGCAACTCGAGGGGCTCGACAGGCACCACCGCTTGATCGACAGTTACAAGAAGTTGCACAGGACACGCGCCAAATTTCACCTGAGCTGAACGCGGTGAAGTTTCAGTCGTGGGCTTGCGGCTTTTCAGACTCGGACAAGTTTTCCGGGGTGGATGGCGGTGCAGAGGGCAGGAAACACATTTTTTCGCCATCCCATGCTTGACCACACCAGCAGAGCCCCTCCTCGTTGATGATGCAGGTCCCTGTTCCACAGCATCTGGGATCGTCGTTCATCTGTGTGTCTCCTGTCCTTGTGGTTTAGCAATTGGCACGGCGGTGATTGGCAACCGTTCGATCAGCAAAACTCATGTCTGGACTTCTGAGGGCACGGTGCTTGGTCACTCGCCCTTTCACGCGCTTACGCCAGAGCTTGAATGAGTTTGGTTTGAGCTCTTGACGCATCAACCGGATTACTTCAGATTCGGCGAGCCCCAAGCGATCTTTGATGGTCTCAAATGAAGTCCTGTCTTCCCACGCCATTTGAATCACAGCGGAGATGTCGCCAGGTGTGAGCGTCGAAGACATGGATCGCATCAAAACGACATATGCAACTGAAATACGGAGTTCGGAGCTTTGGGGACAAACGGGGCTGCAATGGGTTTGAATTTGAACCGCCCCATGTCTTGCGTGAATGACTTGATTTCTGAGTCGCAGGAGCCTGCAAAGTCAGCCAACACAAAACCGCTCAAGGTTTTTCTCACCACGTTTTCCAGCTCCAACTCGTAGGGCTGAACCGACTGTCCAGTGGGTTCCTCGTCTTCTAAGGTCTGTTCAAAAACAGCCGCTACGTCCCACATGGAGACCAATGACATGTCGCCGCAGATTTTGTAGCCACCGCCGGGTCCCTTCAGAGAACTCACAAAACCATTCGCCTTGAGAGGTTTGAGGATGTTTTCTATGTAGGAAATCGACAACCCCAAACGCAGCGCAAGCTCTGAAGTGGAAAGGTAAGTGTCGTGGCGTTGCGCGGCGAGCAATACGCAAACATCAATGGCGTGGATTGTTTTGTTTGAAATCATGGATCAACCTCCTAATGAGTAGGATTTTGAGACATAAATCTACGCATTTAAATTTATTATTTTTATTTTTTCTATTTTTCGTCATATTATCTACTCAACTCCTACTCAAATGTCTGATTTTGACAAACCCTATGCCCAATGACTTGCTGTTTCGAATCGGTGCGATGTCAAAGACGACAGGTATTCCTGTGTCTACCTTGAGGATTTGGGAGACGCGTTATGCAGCCTTCACCCCGCGCAAGACAGAGGGAAAGCAGCGCTTGTTTGAAGAGCGAGATGTTTCCAAAGCCATCTTGCTCAAGCAACTCTCCAACGAAGGACATGCCATCAGTGCGATTGCGGGACTTGACTTGGAACAGCTGCGCAGAATGAGTAATTTGCAAAACAACGCACACAGCAAATTGGGTGCTCAAGGCGAACCCGTGACTTTGGCTGTTGTGGGCTTGGGTCTCGCCATCCGAATTGAATCGAAAAAATTTGCCACTGGACTGAGGCAAAACAGAATCAAAGTCACCGACGTCTTGGTGGACTTGGCCGCAGCAGCCGAGGCTGAGTTTGGAGAAAGCCCACAGGTACTTCTGATCAAAGTCAACACACTGCAAGCAGGTGTTCAGGCGCAGATTCAGAATCTTGTTTTAAAACACAAATTCGCTCAGACCATCGTGATCTACAACTTTGCGCCTGAGTCCGTGATCCAAGCCATGAAGTTTTCGGGTTTGATTGTGCGGCGCGAGCCCATCTCTGACATTGAACTCGCAGAGCTCTTGCAGTCCGTGGTGTTTGTTGACCAAACACGCGCACAAGAGTTTGGCACCCGAGGGTCTGTGATTGCCAGCCGAAAATACTCGGACGAAACATTGGCACGTGTGGCCGGCATTTCTACCAATGTTCTATGCGAATGCCCTCGGCATGTAGCCGAGCTGATTTCACAACTTGCGAGTTTTGAAGCGTACAGCCAGGAGTGTTTGAACAAGAATGCAGAGGACGCGCACTTGCATGCTTATTTGCGCTCAATCTCTGGATCTGCCAGGTCATTGTTTGAAAATGCGCTTGAGAAAATTGCGCAACATGAAGGCATTGACTTGCATGAAGAGAAAAACAAGTCATAGAAAAAAGCCGCTAGGTGGTTAAACCTAGCGGCCTTTGTCTTTGCATATGGTGGTGCCTCGACACCACGCATCAAACAACACTCTCACGGCCCCTGATGGCTGCGAAGGGTATGTCGATATTCTGCCGTAAACCCCGGTGACATTTCCTGAAAAGCAGCGAAACCCTCAGCCGTACTCAACGCTCCCATGCTTATTTTCTAGGCACTTCAGGCAATAAACCTCGGCATTGAAGTCCATGCTAAGAAAAGCTCGCCACAGCCAAGGTGAGCCATGCCACCCCAGGTTGCTTCTCCACCATGATCTGATCGCCGTCCAGGCGATAAGTCAGCTGGCAGTTGAGCCTTGGGTTGGACAGCACGTCGGGGTTGAAAATCGCCGCGTTTTCGCCAGCAGGCCTGCGAACCGACGGCGTCAAAAGACCGGGGTGCCCCTCTCGGTGAATCCTGGCACCCACCGATTGGCAAAACGCATAGTCCGAAGGATGCAAAAGATCCGCATGTTTGTGACTTGCTTTTCGGAAGTCGAGCAGCGCCGCACCGCAGGCCACCATGTAAACCTTGCGCTCGGTCATCACCACATGGCGCTCATACCCAGCATCGGAAAGCAGGCCTTTGTACCAGTGGTAGGCCGACTCATAGACCGTCGTTTCGACCGATTCTGATCCGTACCACACGCCGTATGTGCCATCCGAGAATCGGCTTGCCTGCCAGTTCTTGAAAGGCCACGCGATGGCGTTGAACCATTCGGCGTCCTCAAACGGGCGATCGATCAGCGGCGTACGAGAACGGTACGGCGGCGGCTTGACTTCGTCTTCCACCCTCTGCGCCAGCAACCACTCGGCCGGGTCCTCGGTCAGGTCATCAAACAAATCCTGCGACTCGCGCAGGGAGACGATGTTCCGGGCCACATCCTGATGGACGTCGGCGAGTGTGAGTTGTGCGAACAGGGAGTTCACGGCGCGCTCAGTTCAAACGCCCCGCGCGCGATCGAGGTAGCCACGCACCATCAGCAGGCCAGCAAAGCCCCACTCCTTGACCACTTCGACGGGCGTCAAGTTGTCGAACGCTTTGTTGCGGGTGCTCATCCAGCGGTAGGCCAAGTCCCGGTTCTGAGGGAACAACAAGCGCAGGTTTTTGTGGATGCCCAGCAAGTGCCCCACTCTTTCGTACTGGTCGCGGCTGGTACCGATGGGCTTGCCGCTGCGGTAGTTCGACAACGCAGCGCGGTTGCTGCTGGCAATGCCCAGCAGTGCCGCCTGGTCCTCGGTGCTCAACTTCCAGTGGTCGAGCAAAGTCATGACCATCTTGGCCAGCGCGCCACGGTCTTGTGACGCCGTCACTTCTCGTTCAGCTACAGCTCCCATGGCCAACTCCTCTTTCTGTACAGGTCAGGACTGCAGTATAGCCGTTTGTTTTTAAAGAAACAAGAACCGTTTCAAACAAAACAATTCAGCCATCTTGCGAATTGAGCTTGGCTTCCATGGCAAACAGCGCGTTCATGGAGGCCTGACAACACCTGCGGAAGGAAACCAAAATGGACGGACGATGCATTTCCCAAACCGAACTGGCTCAGCGCTGGCAGCTCAGTGAATCAACCCTGGAGCGCTGGCGCGCCGAGGGCATTGGTCCACTTTTCCTGAAGCTCCGGGGCCAAGTGCGCTACCGCGACACCGACATCCTGGCATACGAGAACCAAGCCTTGCATGCATCGACACGGTACCGCGCGGGCGCCGTCCCAAGGCATGCCGCAGATGCCCAATGAGGAACGCTGCTGCTTCCTGCTGCCCCGTAGCAGAAGTTGGCTGAGATTGCGGACGGCTGCGGAAATCTCGCCTGCTCAACCGTACGCAGCCATCCCATTGCGACCATCAACCCTGTTCACGAATCTGCAACTGCCATCACTGGTATGCAGGGACCAGCAATCTTGCCCAAGCCTACGCAGTGGCCCCCAACTCCCTTCTGGCTTGTACGTGGCGTTTCCGGCCCAATACAGACACGTAGCGAGATTTGCTGCGCATCACCGTCAAGGAGTGAAATTCATGCAAACCCAAGCAACTCATGCTGAGCCCACCACCATGTTCAACGAGACCGAATTGGCAAGCCGCTGGAAGATCAGCGTGCGCACCCTTCAAGACTGGCGCCGGCGCAAAACTGGCCCGCAATTCGTCAAGTTGCAAGGCTGGGCCGTTCGGTACCCCCTGCAAGCCGTGATCGACTTTGAAGAGCAGTCTTTGCGGGTAGTCAGCTGACATCCATCAGCCGGGTTTCACCGTAATTCTCAGGGGGTTTCGGTAACAGACCGATCGACACCGTAACGGACCGTAAATTATTGGTGGGCAGGCGACCGGGATCGAACTCACTCTCCACTGCCGTTAGCAATGGTTGAGGATAAATGGCAATCGCTGCGGGTTTGGCACAAATTCCCGCTCTGGTCGTCAGTGTGATTGGTGGTTGGCAGGTGGGATGTGCCTGGCCAAGTCCATGCTGTCGTGCAACAGCCGTAGGACATCGATGAAATGATCTTTAGCCTCACTAAACACAACAAAATGACGCCCACTTCTGCCCTGGCGAGCCACGTGCAAGGTGCGGATGCCGGGCCCGATGTCGTCTCGCACTTTGGCACCCAGCTGCTCGAGCCCGTCATGCAAGGCCTCGATGGCCAGGGTCAGCGTCTCAGCGTAAGTCTCGGCTTGGCGCTCACCAAAGTTTTCAAGCGTCCAGGTGATGATTTCGGAAAAATCCAACTCCGCCTGCGCAGCCAGGCGGACTTTCCAGACTACGCTCATGCAGCTGCAGCTGCCTTGTTGGCAACGGACCTGAGATGGTCACGCAGCGATGCTTTGGTGTCAAAGGATTTGAACCGTCCTGCGGCAATGTCTGCAGCCCCAAGCTGCACAGCCGCACGAAGCGCTTCAAGCCGATGGGCGTCTTCCGCCTCGCGTTGCTCCACCAAGCGAAGCCCTTCGCGCAGCACTTCACTCGCGTTTTGGTAGCGACCGCTGGTGACCAACTGCTCCACCAAGGTGGCTTGGTGATCTGTGAGCACAACGTTGCGTGTGGGCATGCTTATCTCCGAATAGACATCATTGGCAGATTATGCCAATGCAGGCGTTTGCGGTCAAACGGTCGGGCCTACCGGCGGCGACGCATGGTCACCGCCCCCACCGTCCAGGCACTTCAATTCCGCGTTTCAACATTGAACCCGCGTCCCAAGACGGACTGTTGGTTCAGCAGATTCCACTTGGCTTCCATTGAGAACAGCGCGTTCATAGGCACGTCTCAACTGCAAACAGGAAGCCCCATGGAAAACGCCATCCTCACGCCCGAAGTTCTTGCCAAGCGCTGGTCGATCAGCCTGTCGACTGTCGCCCGATGGCGATCCGAGGGCATGGGCCCTGTCTTTCTCAAGCTCCGGGGCCACGTTCGCTACCGGCTCGAGGACATCGAATCTTTTGAGCGGCAGACCCTGCAAAGTGCCACCGGCTGCAAAGGGGAACTGACGAACCCACAGGACTGACCCGATGCCAAAAAAGATCGCACCCCCACACGAATTCATACGATCGTATGAGCGATTACCCCGTGGCTGCGCTACGCTACCCCCATGGACACTTTGATTCCCGCCTTCCTGCGCCGCCAGCGCAACCAGCGTCGTCTGACGCTCGAGATGTTGTCTGCCAAGGTGGGCATGTCGCCGCAGCATTTGTCGGAGATTGAAAGCGGCAAGCGCGATCCGCGTTTGTCGTCCATCGAGCGCATGGCGGAGGCGATGGGAATGACGGCGTTGATCGTGCCGGACGCCATGGCGCCCGATCTGCGCCGCTATGTGGCCAACAACGGCCGCATATATACCACCCACGCTGGCCAAGCCGCTGCCGCACCCAACCACCCCGAAGCTCCAAATTCTGACCATGCCCAAGAAAAAACCTGACCCGGCCCCCACTCAGTCCTCAGTCCCAAGTCCTGAGTTCTCCTCCCTTTCTTTCACCATCGAAACTTTCGATGACCCAGAAACGGGCAAGCCCACCCAATACGGCCGTTTTAGCCGCCACTGGCAGGACGAAGAAGCCCTGGATGTGCTGATCGACAAGCTGGGGGCCGGCCAACTCAGCCACAAGCAGGCGCTGATGCAAGCGCGCAAGCTGGAAGCCACCACGCCCTACAACCTGGAAATTCAGAACTTCATTGCCAACCGGCTGTGGGCACTGGGCCTGCAGGATGAAGCCAGCGAGGTGTATGAACGGGCCCACAAGCAGGCAGTGGCCCACATCCCCAAAGGCTTCAAAGGCCAGATCACCTGGGGTGAGGTGGACAACCGGCCCTTCCTGCGCCTGGCGCACGGCACCCTGCTGGGCTTGATGCGCCGGCAGGACAAAGCCAAAGGGGGCGAAGCCGCCATGGCGCTGGCCAAGCAGATGCTGGCCTGGTGCCCCATGGACAACATCGGTGTGCGCTTCTTGCTGGGTGATATCGCCCTGCTCCAGGGTGACCACCAAGCCGCCATGAAGGAATACCTGAAAGGCGCGCCCAACTCACCGGCGCACTGGTACCAGGCTGCGCTGATTGCGTTTCGGGAGGGGGACTATGTGGCGGCCTGCACCTACCTGCGGCGGGGCATTGCCGCGAACCCCTACATGGCGGAGGGGTTGACCGGACGCACGGTGCTTTCAGAACATCTGTACTGGCATGCCAGCAATGTGCACGGCCCTGAATGGGCGGTTGACTACCTTAACTCCGCCGCCTGTGACTGGACGCCGGAGGAGATCGACTTCGTCGACTGGGTGTTCAATGCATCACCCGTGCTGAAGGAGCGCGCTGAGATGACGGCGCTCCATGAGGGGATGACCTACGAGCGAGACTCTGAAAAGCGCGCACCCTACGCACAGCGATCATTGGATTTCATCAATCGCATCACGGACACGCTGTCCAAGAAGATAGTGCGAAAGGTCACGAATCGGTGGGGAGATGAGATTTGGCCGTGGGATCGGCACGGATTCATCCGCCCCGTGTCTCCAACTTCCAAGCATGGTCAATGATGGTTGCCAAATCCGCATACTGCGGCTGCCAACCAAGTTTCTCGCGGGCAAGGCGCGAATCCGCGACCAGTCGAGCTGGATCACCATCACGGCGAGGCCCATTCACCACTGAAATCTTGCGACCGGTTACCTGCTCAGCAGTGTCAATGACTTCCTGTACCGAGAACCCATTGCCGTTGCCCAGGTTGTAGGACTGGCTGGCTGCGCCATTTACCAAGGACTGCAAGGCCAACCAGTGGGCAGAGCACAGGTCTTGAATATGAATGTAGTCGCGAATGCAAGTGCCGTCAGGTGTATCGTAGTCATGACCAAACACTGAAATGCTGGGGCGTCTACCAGATGCCGTTTGCAGCACCAGCGGAATTAAATGCGTTTCGGGGTCATGCCGCTCTCCCAATAGCCCTTCAGGGTCAGCACCCGCCGCGTTGAAGTAACGCAGACAGACCGATTTAACCCCAAAGGCCTTATCGTAGTCAGCCAAAGCCTGCTCAACCATGAGCTTCGTACGTCCATAAGGGTTTATGGGCTGCTGCGGATGCAGTTCATCAATCGGTGTGTACTGTGGTTCGCCAAAAGTGGCAGCAGTCGACGAGAAGATGAACTTGTTCACCCCATGCGAACGCATTGCATCGAGCAGGCCCAGCGTGTTGGTGACGTTGTTGCGGTAGTACTTGTCTGGGTGCTGCACAGACTCACCCACCTGGATGAACGAGGCAAAATGCATCACGGCATCAAACCCACGCGAAAGCACTGTGTCTAGCAACGTTCGGTCGCCAAAGTTGCCCTGCACAAAATCGCCACAAAGCACGGCATCGCGGTGACCGCTGGACAAGTCATCCAAGGTTGTTACGCTGCACCCCAGTTGGCCAAGCATCTTGACCATGTGAGACCCTATATACCCAGCTCCACCAACAACTAGAGCGTTCATCAAATTCGTATCGCCTAAAATTGATAACTGCCAGTATTACAGCAGAATTCATGAATAAAAATTTAGCACCTCTCTTGGTAAATGCAGGCTAATAGTCACCTACCTAAAAACCAAATATCCATAGACGCGCCCTAAAAAATCTATCACTGATAGCTTTGCGTGAACCAACTTCCCATTCGACAAATGCCTAAGAGACGTCAGCAGTGGGCCCAATATTTTGCGAATTACCATACGCGGGCCAAAAAAAAGAGATCGCTTACGCATCAGCGCACCGACCCCAAGTGCATATTTATATCGACGACTTTTGGAAAGTTGTTTGCCATCTCCTTCGGGATGAATAACACTAAGGGAGCGAGTAAAATAGCCTGTTCCGCCGTCGATAATTAAAGTGATTGCAAAATCGGTTTCTTCTCCACTTCCAAAATACGCCCCAACTCCCAGCCGGACATCAAATACGGCATCTTTTTTTAAATTAAAGAAGAAGCAAGGGCTTATGATGCATGAAAAAATATTCGAAGAGGAGATAACTACATCGTTAGTTGGAAAAAATTTATTTGCGTCTACTCCGTTAAAGTCGACACATATGCCACTAACAAAGTCGTATCGCTCAAGCCAGGAAATAGCATTTTGCAAGTGCCGCGGATTTTGCAAAACTGAATCATCATCGATAAGAGCTATCCTATTATAACGAGCCAATGCGAGACCTTCGTTGCGCGCATTCGACAATCCAACTGTAGAAATGTTTTTCCAAACAATGCGAACGTCAGAATATTTCTCGCGAAGATTGGAGAGAAATTCAGGGCGATTTTGATCTACCACTAAAATTTCGTATTTAACATTAATTTGTGATAGTATAGACTCGATGCAGCGGTCAAGTTCCTCATACCGTCCCAAAGTCGCAAGAATAAGTGAAATCATTAATATAATTTGCTAAAAATCTGATGGTGAGTCAAAGCTGATTGAGCCCAGGTGAAGCGTTTCAATATTTGTTCATACCGACTTTCGCAAGCTCCCATAGTTGACACAATCTTAGTTATCGCAATGGCGCAAGCATCAACATCCTGGACATCAAAATACTCCACTGTATTATCAGCGATTTCTCTGAAAGGAGGGATGTCGGAACAAACAATTGGCTTATTAAAATGCATCGCTTCAAGTATGGGAAGCCCAAACCCTTCATATTTGGACGGAGCGATGAGTGCAAGGCAGTCTTGATAAAGCCGTCCTAGTTTCGAGTCGGATGGATGCTCTACGAATTTTATGTCAGGCTCTCTGCCGTAGATCTGCAGCAATGACGAATCCGCTTGGCGCAGCCCCTTAACTTTGCCCGCAACGATAAGTTTTATATTTGAACTAATCCAGCCTCGTTCTTTAGCCAACCTGAAGGCTCGGATCGCAAACGAAATATTTTTGTGTGGTTTCCAGTTTCCCACACAGAGAAGGTAAGGATTCCGGCTATTTTCTCCAGAATGATCAAATGGGAGTGCCGTGGTTCCATTAAAAATAACCTCCACTATTGCAGAGGGGTATAAATCCAGTATCTCTCTTTTTGAAAAATCCGAAACAGTGATTATGGTATATTTTCTCTTAACAGCAGCGGATAAAAATAGATTAAATAAATAGCGATCAAAGTTTGAATAAAGTTCTGGAAACCGCAGCGGCATAACATCGTGTATTGTGACCACATTAGCCACTCTGGAGCCAGTCAATAATGGGTGATTCCAGTGAGGGGTCCAAAGCAGTTTATGTCTTGGAATAACCAGGGGCGCTTGAAGCTGCCATAGAGGCGAGAAAGGACTTAACTGGCTTTTGTAGCATTCGCCTACTCTGCCAAATTGTGATTTGTCATTTGTAAGCAGTGACCAACTGTAGCCCCAGTCGGGATGCTTAACAAATTCATGAATAAGACAATCGATATAACGTCCAATGCCTGAATTCGCTGAAAGCCGTGCATCAAGAAATATTTCTTTGTTCATTTGAATTTTTTGGAAATCCATTAATCTGGGCAGAAAATAATGCAAATAATAGTAACACAGCTGGATCAACGGGGTTAGGCAGGGCCAGGTGGCCGATAAATAGATAGATACCTACAGGCAGCCATCGTTTGCCTGATAAAACAACTGTACCGGCAAACAGTGCTATCAGTCCAAACAAAGCAAGTGGAACTCCAGCTTCAAAAAACCATTGCATTACAGAGAGTGGCTGAGTGTCTTGATTAAAATCGCCGCTAATAAACTGAACATAGGTACCGTACTGCCGAAACCCATATCCTAAAGCACCAAGCAGAGGATGCTCCAGAAGCGAGTGAAGAACAAAATTGGCATGAAACACTCGTTCTGATAGCGAACCAAAATCACCATCAAATCTTGGTGCACCCGAATAGCTTGTAGCAGCAATAAAAAAAACTAGCGGCAATACTAATATCATTAGGACGCGCGAAAGTTTCGGGAGTAATGATGCCGCATAGCCAATTATTGGCCCCTTGCCAAACTGCAACATCCCTGCAAGCAACAATGACCAAAAAGTCTTACTCGCTTTTGCGAAATGAAGCATTGCAGCACCAATAATAAAATACCCCATTACTTGCGTCTCTGAAAATATTAGCGGATTGTTGTAGACCGCAATTGGAAATATTAAGCCGAATGGATATGAATCGAACGCACCGCTTTCGGACAAAACGTCCCAACCTATATAATATAGCACCATGGTAGCCAGATATATAATTGTAGTAACAACCGCCACATAAGTGACCGATCGAAAAAGCTTATCGCTTGTACTTGCAGCCGTATAGGCCGCAATAAAAAAAAGAAATAATATTATCCGACGATAAAATTCCTGCTTGAATAATTCAAATTCCCTGGCAAACGGCAGTGACAATAACCCCGCCATAAAAAGTGTGAAAAATCCAAGCAAAACAAGTCTCGGTGCGAGGCGACTTGGGATACTTACCTTTCCTTTAAACAGGGCAAAGAATATAAAGGCAAGCAGGAAAATAGGTTGCAGATTCGATGGGGCATCAAGCCTTAACCAAAACTGAGGCGATGCGATAGCCAACGCGATAATGAGGGTAATCCAGGCGAGTTTCATAGCGGCTTACCGCAAACAGCGTCTAGCGACGGATAGGTAATTGGATAGGTTTAGAGCGGGTTTGCGGAAGTGATAGAGATCCGCGCCCAGCTTCATGAAAATCTTACGCCCTATGTGGCGTTGCGTCATGCGTAGCGTCGCAGGAGCGACTGGCAACTGTTCCATCACATTAAATTGTAGTAAACGGTGGCGCGAGTCTTCGTTATGGCTGTCGTTGTCGCCGAAATGGCCAACGATTCCCAGTGGCGCACCCAGCCAGCGAATCGTCCCTAGCTCGAGTTGGCTAGCAATGAAAGACACGTCCGAATATTTGCCTGCTAAGTCGTCACGGTAGCGCCGCATCAGTAGGGCGCTGCGCCTGTAGGCGTAGAGGCTGAAGGGGCAGAACGCGCTGGTACCTTGACCGAAGTAGGCTAGCAGAAGCTGGTCCGGATTTCGCAATGTTTGGTTGTCTGGCATAGTGGCAAACAATCCATAGATGGTGCCTTCCGCAACCTCCACCTGAGCATTGGTGGAGACGGCCACCACGTCTGGATCGACGAACACGTTGCGGATCGCCGCTATGTATTCGGACGTGACGGCATCATCGTCGTGCAGGAGCACGACGATGTCACCCTGCGCTTCGGTCGAGTTGGCATTGAAGTGCTCAGGGAAGGTGCATCGTTGACGGTGCTTGAAGGGGATGTCCGGATAATCCGCCGCTAAGGGTGCTGCTGTGTGCTTGCCAGAGTTATCGCTGACGCGCACGGATATGCCCGGCAATTGCGCCAACGGTGCTACTCGGGCCAAGCAAGCCCTAAGACGGTTCACACGACCACTGTGAAGAATAATTATCTCGATTTGAAGCATGGCTCAATGGAAAGCATGACACGACGCGCAAGGTCGGTGTGGCTGAACAGGTTGAGGAATCGTTGGCTTGCGTGAGGCTGGGCCAGCCATTCATCGAACTTACTGGCCACCCGGTCCAGAAGCTGTTTAGGGGTTTTGGTTGATATCAGTTCATCCGCGTCGACGAAAGGTGGGTAGAGTGATGTGTCACAAGAGGCAAAATTACGTGCTGCATAGATAGGCACACAACCGGCCTCAACAGCATCGGCGAACTTCTCGGTTACGTAGCCGGGGATGGCCGCGTTCTCGAGACAGATGTTGAAGCGGTGTCGACGCAGCGTCTCGATCTTGTCGTCACAAGGGCCCGCGACCGTGATGCGCTCCGCGTGGCGCGGCGCAAGCGTCGACGGGGCGGGCCAGTGGCGGCCATAGACATGGACCTGATCGACGCCAGCCGCCTGCTCGATGACCTGGGCACGCACGCCCAGCAGGTGGTTCCTCACACCGTCCCGGACCGCAGCGCTCTGGACCGTGTCCAGCGCCAGGCGGAAACGGCCCCGAACGTTCAGCCCCTGCTGCGGCGTGCTGCGGTAGCTGGCGATCGCGATGAAGCCGCTGCGCGGGCCGTTCGCCGAGAACGCCTGGGCGAGCGACACGCGCGGGAAACAGATGATCTCCGACCGTTTGGCGCGAGAGGTGTGCACGAAGGGCGCGAACAGGAAGGAGGCGTGGAAACTGCCGGAGATCAGTGGCAGATTCCGGTAAAACTTGCTGGCGTACATCGGCGATTCGAGGCAGGTCAGCGCGCCGCCGCGAGCGCCCAGGCGAAGCAGCGCTTCGCCGCTGCGCGATTCGCGTTCCTGCACCAGCAGCACCGAACGGGCGTCTAGCCGGCCCTGCGACACCTGGCTCAGCGCAGCTTCCGCGCCCAGCAGGGGCAGGCTGCGTTGGGCGGCTTCCTCGGCCAGGGCCTGGTACCAGATGGAACCGGGATAACTCGCGTAATCGGGAAACGCGCGCAGGTCAGTCGAGTTGTCCAGGCTGGGCAGCCCGGAGGCGATGGCGAGGGTTGTCATGTCCAAGTCGAGCGATGCAGCACGCGGCGGGTCAACAGGACCAGGGGCAGGAACACGCCGCCCTGCGCGATCGCGAAGATCCAGAGGGGATCCGGACCCCAGGTGAGGTGGTTGAGCGTGCCTGCGGACAGTGCTGCGAAGGCCGCTGCCGCGACCACGGAGGGCAGCAGCATGCGGTCGTTGCCGAGGGCTCGCAGGCCGGGCGCGAAGACCAGTCCCTGCGAGAAGCAGAAGTAAGCCGCCAGCGCCAGCATGAGGTCTTGGGTGGCCGGCAGCGCGCGAAGGTGCATGAACTCTGCCAGCCACAGCGCGACGACCGCCGCAGCGAACAGGCTGGCGCTGGCGGCGATCAGGCGGCGCTCCAGGTACCAGGCTGCCTGAGTGCGGCCATGGAGCATGTTGTCCATGATGCGCACCGAGTAGGGGGCGATGATGGCCCCGCACAGGCTGGACGCCACGCTGGCCAGCAGCAAGGAGGTGCCGATCTCCGCCACGCGGCTGGCATCCAGCACCATGCCGGCGACGATCACGGGACCCGAGAAGATCAGGTAGCCGCAGGCTGCCGACAGCATCAGCGACACCTGGTAGCGGCCCGTGGCACGCAGGTCGGACAGCAGCTCGGCCAGCGCGCCGCGCTCCAGCCTGACACCGCTGTAGAAGTGCCGCACGTCGCGGCGCTGCAGCCCCTTGGAAAACAGCACGTAGGTGAGAGTGCTGCACAACAGCGCGATCATTGGCGAGAGCAGCGCCATGCCAGCCAGCATGGCGGCCTGGCTGGCCAGCGTGGCGACGAATCGGGTGCGGTAGACCTCGTTGATGCGGCCGGAACCCTCCACATGGGCTTCGACGAACACGGTGGACAGCCGCAGCGCGCCCGCCAGAGCCAGGGCGCCGATCAGTAGCGCGGGTTGCGGCAGACTGTGGCCGTAGAAACCCGCCCAGGCCAGGACGATGAGGCCGAGGAAGAGCGTGCTGGCCACCAGCGCATAGGGCCCGAAGAGCAGGTGGCAGGGCTTAAGCGTCGGGTCCACCTGCGCCCGCCGCATGCGCTGCAGCATCGCCTGGGTCGCGCCGAACTCCGCCAGGAACTGCAGGCCCAGCACGGTCTGCGCCGTGAAGAAAAGCGCCTGCGCTTCGGCCGGGTGCAGCAGACGCATGGTAAATAACGTCGCTGCCTGCATACCCAGCCCGATGAAGCGAGTTGCAAATGATATAAGTGCAGGATTCAATTCACGCAAAAGTGAAGAGTTCATAATAATTACGCCGCCTATCACTTTTAGATAACTGGAAGCGCCTCATCAACTTAATTGGCTGAGCCAAGCCCGTGAAAACTTCGCAAAGCCAAGAGCCGAAATTTCAGTATGGTTCTCTATTCGAAGTCTCGGAGTTTGTGACGACCTCAGAATCGCAGACAACATCTCTTCATTTGTTGAATATTCAAATCGGTTTGCTGCTGGATAATTTGCGATCTCCAACAGTTCTTTCACCGCGTCAAGTTCCCGGCGATACACAATATTTAAACCACCCGTTATTGCCTCCAGGCAAACTAAGGAAAATCCTTCAAACCACGAAGCAATTACAACTGTACCAATGGCACTGTAGATTTGCTCTTTGCGTTGACTTACAAGAACTCTACAACCAGTCAAATCTTTAATGCGTGAATGGAGGATACGTTCTCCCGCCTCGTCAGTGAAAACGCTAAGGGAAAGCTCCGGTCTGCCAGCGCTAAAAGTTGGATCAACAAACACCAACAGCAGACTATCGATTCCTTTCTCCTTCGAAATACGACCGACATAGCCGATTTGAGTTGGCGTCGCTTGGTTACTTTGGCATGCATTGCGTATAGATATCGCCTCATTAGGGTCGATGGCATTGTGAATGACTACCGAAGGTACTAGCTTCCCAGTAAATACTAACAGTTGCCTTGCTACGGTTTCTGAAACACAGATAATCTTCGCGAGACCAGATTGGGCGACGAATCGGTATAAGCGACGAAATCGCGGCATTTGCTGGAAATAGCGGCAGGGGTCGGTGTGCAGCCATAATATTAGCCGCGATCGAGGGCAAAGAAGATGTGCGACTAACGAGAGTAGCACGGGGTATGTCTCTGTAGCCGCAACAAAGGTCGTCGCTCTCCCACGCAAGCAACTCGAAAGGAGTGTGCGCACGTAGCCAATTACTCCATGAAGGACTTTTACCTCGGTGCCTGCCAGACGAGGACCTAGATGGTCAAATTTGCGTGACTGCGCATGCAGAACCACGCTTGAAATTCCAAAACCTTGACTTGAAAGCCAGCTTGCAAGCAACACTGTCATGCTTTCGGCACCTCCCATTTGCAAATTTGGAAGGAAAAAGACAACACTAGAACGATTGCTGTCTTTCATCATTCGTTTCGATTTCGGTAGATGGCATCGAACTGAATAATTCGGTGTGAGTCTGCGTGATGGTATTGATCGCAGATTGCGTATAACTCGAAGTCTGAATCGAGCAAAAGGGAGTGCACTTCGACAAAGCGACGCTGGCTGTCGGCGCTACGCACAAAACTATGCTCAATAAGAATCCATTTGACGCCGTTGCGCAGGTAGTTTTTTCCACCAGAGACGACTTCAAGCTCGAAGCCCTCTACGTCAACCTTCAGTAAGTCGACAGGAGGAATCGACTCTATATTTACAAACTCATCCAGAGTAATGAGTTTCTTTCGAATAACTTCTACCTCTTTCACATGGGGGTTGGCTTGGACAAAAGCGTCGTGCATTGGCAACACAGAGGAAGCGCCAATATGATTTGTTACGTGCAAGTCGACAATGCCCGGCCCAGCCCCTAGGCAAGCATCAAACAGCATATAACTGTCAGCATGGTCATCAAGCTTTGCACGTATTACGTCGTGCAACTTCGGGATTGGTTCGATCAGCCATGCGCGACCCTTCGGAAAACTACGAAAATATGACCAAGAGTACTCTCCCTTATTGGCTCCTATGTCCAAAAAAGTCTTTATGTCGACCGTTTGAGGGAAATGCGTGAAGGGATGTATTCGTTTTCCAAGAAATATCTTTATGTGAATTTTGGCATTATTTATAAGTGCGGTGAGCATAATTCTGCATCTTCCTTAGGACGTAAAAAAATACAAGTGTTGGCAAAGTCAAGATGTGGAGCGTGGAGACTTCCCTGGCTACGGCAATTAAGGAGCCTTTAGGTCCTGCAAGGCTGAGTTTTGAGAAATCGGCATGGCGAACATAGAAGAAGGCGAAGTGACGCTGCTCTTTCTTAGGGAGGTACTTGCCCACCATAAGCACTCCGGTGCGCGCAGCGGAGTAGTCGGTGACACACTCCGCGTCGTACTTCGAATTACGCGCGAAGGTGGGCGAGCGCGACAGATAGCGGATGCAGCAGGCTTGGCGGGCAAAGGCCGATGCGATGACTGACAAGTGCGGAAAGCAGGAGTTCACGTTGTTCAATGACTCCTGCAGGCTGGTCCGCACTGAGTCCACCCGGTAGATGACGTCAGATATCAGGCCCATACGCGAGTTCAATAGATCTGAGGCGAGGATTTTCCTAGTCTCCACCGCGCCGCACTTTGCGTCATCGAACACCAGTAGGTCGAACTCCTTTTCGAAGGGCAGCGGGGGCAGCCCGTCGTCCTGTGACAGGAAATCGTCATCGCTGAGGATCCAGAGAAAGTCGTACCCATCACAGGCGGTAAATGCCAAAGCGATATTGATGTCGGCGCCCAGGTTGATCGGGTTAAAGCGGTGGTGTGCGGGCCCTTCGGAAGTTGCCCGCGTCAGTGCGTCGGCCGACTCGTTGTGGGAGACTTGAATATCGATATCGACCCCCGGGTTGGCCTTTCGCAGCGACTCCAGCGCCGCTAGCTGGCGCGTCAGCGCTTCGGGGCGCCGGTAGGTGGGAATGAAGACGAGCAGTCGGGATCTGGTAGCCATGGAAGTCTGAAGAGTGGCGGGGCCGGCGGCTATGCGAACGACCCGAATATTGCTGAAGGTCGACTGCTAGGTAAGACACCGCGAAGGGTAATGTGGCGCGCGGCGACGGCGATGGACTCCTCGAGCGGCACCCGTGCCACCAGACCTAGGCCACGTGCGCGTTCGACGGACGGGACATAGACCGACCGATCGGACTGCGAGGAAGTCTCCACTTGGCGTTCCACATGGACAGGCTTGCCAGGCGACACGATACGCGCCACCATCTCGGCCAAGGCCAAGGTAGTGATGGGCTGATCGCCTCCGAGGTTATAGGCGGCGCCAGGCGTGCCGTGGTCAAGCATTGCCAGCAGCCAACGCGCCATATCGCTGCCGTCGATATAGGTCCGCACTGCCTGTCCTGTGCCTCGTACGACGATGGCTGGCCTATTAGGATCGAGAGCATCACGCAGGAAGTTCCCAACCGCGTAGGGGCCGTCTAGCGGCACGTGGCCACTCACAACAGCAAAGCAGCGGGCGATGACGCTCGGCACGCCGTACTGGGCTGAATAGAGCGCGCAGAGTGTTTCTGCCATGCGCTTGCCGTGGCCATACAGTTTGGAGACGTCGGTGGACAGTGGAGCTTGGGGCTGACTTTCATCGAGCGGTAATTCATCAGGCCGGGGGCCATAAACTGCGCCGGAACTCAGGAAGACCAGCCGCTGCACTTTTGTCTCTCGCGCGAATGCGAGGATCTGGCGCGTGCCGTCGACCAATTGCGTCAACCAGGTCAGTTTGTCGCCGTCCCAATGCGTGTCTGCCGCGCCATGGATCAGGTCGGTGTAGCCTCGGCCCTCGGGTAGCCGATCCAGTGAACCTTCGACGATAGAGAGCCAGCGGTGGTCCGCGTAATGCGGAAAGCGGCGCAGGAAGGCGGACGGGTCACGGCTGAGCACATCGATCTGCAGGTCCGGCCAACATTGCGGCGCGATCGTCGCGAGGAGATCCAGCAGCGAGCGGCCGAGGAAGCCCGTGCCGCCAGTGATGAACAGCCTCCGCTTGGCCGGATGGCGGAACGAGGGGAACTCAGGCAGCTGAGATGAAGTCATCGATGCGACGCCCGGCGGATTCATGGTCAATGCCGTGTTCGCACAGCAAGTAGGCGTACGTGCCGCAGCGTTCCGAGAAGCGGTCCGGCACGCCTATGCGCAGCACACGCGTAAGGGCATGTTCACTGGTGATCTCCGTGATAGCCGCGCCGAGGCCGTTCAGCATCGAATGCTCTTCCAGCGTCACCAGGCTGGAGCAACCGCTCGCGGCGGCGCGGACGTCGTCCACCGACAACGGCTTAAGGGACGGGGCGCTCCACACCGTTAACTCGCGTGACTCAGCGATATTCATCGCGGTACGGACCATCGATCCGGTGGCGATTAGGCCGGGCCGGTCCGGTCGGCCGTCACGCAGTTTAAGCAGGCGGCCGCACTGCAGGGCGCCGATCGGGCCCAGATGCACGTCGCCGCAATCCGACTTGCCCATGCGCAAATAGACCGGGCCTCGCGTGGCGTAGGCGTAGTCCATGCAGGCCGTCATTTCAAAACGGTCTGCTGGGGACAGCACTTGCAGACCGGGGATCGCGCGAGTGCAGGCGATGTCCTCGGTCGACTGGTGGCTGGTTCCCAAATGGCTATAGACAAACCCAGCACCGTCACCTAACAATACGACAGGCAGGTTGTCATGTGCAATGTCGAGCTTGATTTGCTCAACCGTGCGGATCGGAACGAATGCCGCCAAACCATAAACAAACGGTCGAAATCCGACACGTGCTAGGCCCGCCGCCATGCCTACCATGTTCTGCTCGGCAATACCAGCATTTATATATTGATCTGGGCAGCGTTTGCGGAACTGATCGAACAGCGCATAGCCGTGGTCACCGGTCAACAGCAGCACCGTTGGGTCAGCTAAAGCTAGGCGCACCAGCGCGTTGGAAAATGCGTCTCTCACTTAGAATCTCCCTTAGGATCGAGGGAATTGATTGCTTCGGAAAACGTTTGAGCGTCCAGGCGTGTGTAATGCCAGCGGTTGTCTGACTCCATGAAGGGCACACCTTTGCCTTTAACAGTTCGCGCGATCAGCGCTTTGGGTTTGCCAACGCCTGTGCGCCAGAGTTGGTGGATTGCGATGTCGATTGCCGCTTCGTCATGCCCGTCGACCTCCAGCGTCTCGAAGCCAAAGCTGGTGAACTTTGCGGACAGGTCGCCCAGTGCTAACACGTCATCCGTCGTGCCCATCGCCTGGAACCCGTTCTTGTCAATGATCAGCATCAGGTTGTCCATCCGGTGGTGGGCCGCAACCAGCGCACCTTCCCAGATTGGTCCTTCGTTGAGCTCGCCGTCACCAACGATGGCATAGACCTTCTGGTCAGTGCTCTTGCGTTGTAGTCCCATTGCGATGCCAACGCCGACGGAGAAGCCGTGACCCAACGATCCTGACGTCACCTCAAGCCCCGGCACACGCGAGTCAGACAGGCCCTTAAGCTCACTGCCGTCAGCAAAGTAGCCCTGGATGTGTGAGTCGTTTAGCCAACCCAACTCATACATGCAGGCGTACTGAGCCATAACGCCATGTCCTTTGCTAAGAACCAGATAGTCGCGCCCTTCAGCACGTGGATCGTTGCCTGGGTAGCGCAGATGGTTTCGGTACAGTACCGAGACCAATTCAATGATCGAGAATGCACATGCGATGTGCACGGTTGATCCGGCATAGGCCATTTCTAGTACCGTGCGTCTCAGGCTTGCCGGTGCGAACCGTGTGTCTGCAGAAGCGCCGACTTTGGGAGTCGCGAGTATTGTCATCAGAAATTGACTCCAAAAAACTCTTCGAGCTTGTCCGCGATGTAGTCCAGTTGCGGCTCATCCAGGCCCGGAAAGGTGCCGAGCCAGAAGGTCTGGTTCATCACCACGTCAGTGTTTTGCAGCTCACCGCTTACGCGGAAGTTGCGGCCCGCCATATAGGGCTGCTTGGTCAGGTTGCCTGCAAACAAAAGCCGTGTGCCGATTTTGTTTTGGTCCAGGTAATTGATCAGGTCTGTGCGCTTGATGCCGCTGCTTTCTTTCAACACCAGCGGAAAACCAAACCACGATGGCTCTGAATTGGGAGCCGCCTCGGGCAGGTGCAAAAATTCAGCGCAGCTTTGCAGACGTGCTTTTAAGTAGGAGAAGTTGGCGCGCCGCTTGGAAATGAACTCTTCCAAACGGTCCATCTGCGCGAGGGCACACGCGGCTTGCATGTCTGTAATCTTTAGGTTGTAACCCAGGTGACTGTACGTGTATTTGTGGTCATATCCGTCGGGCAAGTCTCCACCGATTTGCTCTTTGGTCCAGCAAAAGCGTTTGTCGCAGGTGTTGTCTTTACCGGGTGGGCAATAGCAGTCGCGGCCCCAGTCGCGGAAGGACTCCGCAATCATTTTCAGCTCGCTGTTGTTGGTGAACACCACACCGCCCTCGCCCATGGTGATGTGGTGCGCGGGGTAAAAGCTCAGCGTTGAGATGTCGCCAAAGGTGCCGACCATTTGTCCTTTGTAGGTGGCACCCAGTGCGTCGCAGCAGTCTTCGACCAACCACAGGTTGTATTTTTTGCAGAGGGCGGTAACCATGTCTAAGTTAAACGGGTTGCCCAGGCTGTGGGCCAGCATGATGGCTTTGGTTTTGGGGCTGATAGCGGCTTCGATTTTTGATACATCAATGTTGTGAGTGGCCAGGTCGACATCGACAAACACGGGCACGGCGCCAAACTGCAGGATGGGGTTGACGGTGGTGGGGAAGCCTGCGGCCACTCCAATGACTTCGTCACCGGGTTGAATGGCGCGGTCGCCCAGCTTGGGGCTGGTCAATGCCGAGAAAGCCACCAAGTTGGCAGACGAGCCAGAGTTGACCGTCAGCACATGCTTGACGCCCAAAAATCTGGCCATGCGCTCTTCAAACATGGCATTGAAGCGGCCCGTGGTCAACCAGCCGTCCAGCGATGCCTCCACCATGAGCTGCAGCTCTTTGGTACCAATGACTTTGCCCGACACTGGCACAGCAGACTGGCCAGGTACAAAGGGAACAGGGGCATGCGCAATTTCTGCGTATTGCTGCACCAACTCGCTGATTTGGGTGCGCAGTTTGTCCAGTTTGGGGTTGAAGGTGACAGTTGAAGTGGTCATGGTTGGGCCTGGTTTTGGTATTGATGGATTTGTTGAAGGCATAGGACATGCATATCTTGCCCATCCAGCCAAGCTCGGTGCCAGTGGGTGATGTGTTTAAGCGCATGCTCAAGCGACCAGCGAGGCACCCAATGCAGGCGCTGCTTGGCTTTGGAGATGTCGAGCTTGAGGTAGTTGGCTTCGTGCGGATGGTGGCCTGGCTGCAGTTGCCAACTGGCGCCCTGCCCCCAGGCTTGGCAAAGCTGTTCAACAATCCTCTGCACGGGGCGGGCATCTTCGTCACGCGGGCCAAAGTTCCAGCCTTCGGCAAAGGTTTGCCCTTGTTCGTGCAGCTTTTCTGCCAGCAGCAGATAGCCAGACAAAGGCTCCAACACGTGCTGCCATGGGCGAGTGGCGTGTGGGTTGCGAATTTGTACGGGTTGGCCTTTTTCCAACGCTAGCAAGGTGTCGGGCACCAAGCGGTCTAGCGCCCAGTCGCCGCCGCCAATCACGTTGCCAGCTCGCGCCGTGGCCATTGCGATGCCTGCATCTATTAAGAACGATTTGCGATAGGCGCTGCTCACCAATTCTGCACAGCCTTTGCTGCTGGAATACGGATCATGCCCGCCCATGGCTTCGTCTTCGCGGTAGCCCCAGGCCCATTCGCGGTTGTCGTAGCACTTGTCGGTGGTGATGTTGACAATGGCACACACGCTGCCTGCGTGTCGTGCAGCCTCCAGCACATGCACCGTGCCCATCACATTGGTGGCGTAAGTTTCAATAGGCTGCTGATAAGACAAGCGCACCAACGGCTGCGCGGCCATGTGGATGATGATTTCGGGCTGGAAGTCTTTGACCAGGCGGGCGATGGCGCTGGCATCGCGTATATCGACAATGTGGCTATCTATGCCTTTGGCCACCTGGGCCACATCAAACAAGGCGGGCGTCGTTGGCGGCTCCAAGGCGATGCCGCGCAGCTCTGCGCCCATGGACTGAAGCCACAGGCTGAGCCAACTGCCTTTGAAACCGGTGTGCCCAGTCATGAGCACTTTGCGGCCTTGCCAAAATTCAGGGCGGATTTGCATGCTTGTGCTCACTCCCACTTCTTCCAGGGGGCTGTGTTGGTGGTCCACATTTTTTCGAGGGTATTTTTGTCGTGCAGGGTGTCCATGGGTTGCCAAAAGCCCTCATGCTTGAATGCCATGAGATCGCCTTGTTCGGCCAACTTCATGAGCGGCTCTTGCTCCCAAATGGTGTCATCACCATCCAGCAAAGACAGTACCTTGGGGGATAGAACAAAAAAGCCACCATTGATCAAGGCACCATCTCCACGAGGTTTTTCTTTGAAACTGCGAACTTGTCCATCTTGAATGTCCAATGCGCCAAAACGGCCAGGAGGATAAGTTGCAGTCAATGTAGCGGCTTTGCCATGGCTGCGATGGAAGGCGATGCTGGCGGTAATGTCGTTATCGCCCACACCGTCACCATAGGTAAAGCAAAAAGCTTCTTCGTCTTGGACGTGTTCGGCAACACGGCGCAGTCGCCCCCCTGTCATGGAGTTGTCGCCGGTGTCGACCAAGGTTACTTTCCAAGGTTCGGCGCGTTTTTCGTGCACGTGCATGATGTTGGCTTGCATGTCAAACGTGACATCTGACATGTGCAAAAAGTAGTTGGCGAAATACTCTTTAATGAGGTAACCCTTGTAACCACAGCAGACAATGAAGTCGTTGATGCCGTGGTGGGAATACATCTTCATGATGTGCCAGAGGATTGGCTTGCCACCAATTTCAACCATGGGTTTTGGGCGAGTTGCGGTTTCTTCGCTAAGGCGAGTGCCGAGGCCACCGGCCAGAATGACTGCTTTCATAAAGTGCTTTGGTTAAAGTTAATGAGAAGTCGAAGGTACGAACGCATCGGCAAAGAACCGGTTATCGGGAAGGCCTGCGGTCAACAAACTGGACCTGGCGCTGCGAATCATGGCGTCTGAGCCGCAGGCATACACAACGGTGCGGGCCAGATCAGGCTGCGTGGCAAGCAGTGCGTTTTGAACGTAGCCGCTGACGCCAGCCCAGCCTGCTGCAGCACGAGACAGCACGGGTACAAACCGATGACCTGCCGGGATCGCTTGTGGGTCAAAGTAGAGGTCTTCGGCAGTGCGCCCACCCCAAAACACGGTGACTGATAGAGGGGCATGTTCGGGCGCGATATGGGTGAGCGATTCCAACATGGCTTTGACAGGCGCAATGCCTGTGCCAGTCGCTAGAAAGACCAGATTGAGTTGGTCCAGACCTCGCAAAAAGAAGGTGCCCAAGGGACCGGTGAAGCGCAACAGATTGTTGACTTTGGCTTGCTTGAACCAGTAATCACTCATGACGCCGCCATCGACTGCGCGAATGTGCAGTTCCAGGGTTTTGCCTGCCGTGTTGGCGTTGGCCAGTGAATAGCTGCGGCGCACACCACCGGGGCCAATGACGTCAATATATTGACCGGGAATAGACCTGAATTCGGCCGTTGGCGGCAGGCGCAGCATGACACGAATGACGTCGGTGGCCAGCCGGTCGATGCTGCTGATGCGGCAAGGGAGGGTTTTGCTGGGAGGCAAGACGACATTGCCCAGGTCTTCGACTTCTAGCGTGACATCGGTTTGGGCCAATCGCACGCAACTAAGAATCCAGCCGTCGGCTTTTTCTGCGTCTGTAAGCCCTGTTTCTGTTTGCAGGGCCGTGGTTTCGCCTTGCAGCACTTTGCACTTGCAGGTGCTGCAACGGCCCGTTTTGCAGCTGTGGGGCAGCGTGATGCCCGCCAACAAGGACGCATCCACCAAAGAGGCACCTGCGGTGGCCGAAAATTCACGTCCGCTGCTGAGCTTCACGACAGGCACTTGTGTTTACTCCAGGCTCACGTTGACATTGTAGCCGTTGGTTTTGAGCAAGGCATGCTGCTTGGCCTGGGCCAGGTCGGCTGCAACCATTTCGGCGCACATTTCTTGAGCGGTTATTTCGGGCACCCAGCCGAGTTTTTGTTTGGCTTTGATGGGGTCGCCGAGAAGGGTTTCGACTTCGGTGGGGCGAAAATAACGGGGATCGATACGGACGATGGCTTTTTCCTTCCAATAAGCCACTTCATTGATGCCCTCGCCTGCCCAGCGAAGTTGCATGCCTAACTCTGCAGCGGTCCATTCGATGAATTGGCGCACGCTGTATTGCACGCCTGTGGCAATGACGAAGTCTTCAGGCTGGTCTTGTTGCAGCATCATCCACTGCATGCGCACATAGTCTTTGGCGTGGCCCCAGTCGCGCAGGGCGTCGATGTTGCCCATGTAGAGGCAGTCTTCCAGGCCTTGGCTGATGTTGGCCATGCCGCGGGTGATTTTGCGAGTGACGAAGGTTTCGCCACGGCGTGGGCTTTCGTGGTTGAACAAGATGCCGTTGCAGGCATAGATGCCATAGGCTTCGCGGTAGTTGACCGTGATCCAGTAGGCGTACAACTTGGCCACGGCGTAGGGGCTGCGGGGGTAAAAGGGTGTCGTTTCTTTTTGGGGGATTTCTTGCACCTGACCATACAGCTCGGAGGTGCTGGCTTGATAGAAGCGGGTTTTCTTTTCCAGGCCGAGGATGCGGATGGCTTCGAGAATGCGCAGGGTGCCCATGGCGTCCACGTCGGCGGTGTATTCAGGCGACTCAAATGACACGGCCACGTGGCTTTGTGCGCCCAGGTTGTAGATTTCGTCGGGCTGGGTTTCTTGCACGATGCGCACCAGGTTGCTGGTGTCGCTGAGGTCTCCGTAGTGCAATTTAAAGTTGGCGTTGTCTACATGCGGGGCTTGGTAGATGTGGTCCACGCGCTGGGTGTTGAAGCTGCTAGCACGGCGCTTGATGCCGTGGACGATATAGCCTTTTTCCAGAAGAAATTCAGCGAGGTAAGAACCGTCTTGGCCTGTGATGCCCGTGATGAGGGCGACTTTTGGGGATGCATTGGGTCTTGACGTCATTTGTTTTCTGTATGTTTATGCGGCGTAATGGGCCAAAAAGTCCTCGTAGGCAGCTTTCAGGCCTACTTCAAGTCCGACCTGTGCTTGCCAGCCCAGCGCGTTAAGACGGGTGCTGTCCATGAGCTTGCGCGGCGTACCATCGGGCTTGGCAGGGTCAGTGTGGATGAGGCCGGTGTACCCCACGGTTCGGCCCACAGCTTGTGCCACTTCCAGGATGGTCACGTCTTCCCCGCATCCCACGTTGATATGGCTGAGCATGGGCTGGGTGTGCTGGTCGTAGGTGGCTTTATCGAGGTTCATGACGTGCACGCTGGCCGCTGCCATGTCGTCCACGTACAAGAACTCGCGCTTGGGTGTGCCGGTGCCCCAGATGGTGACGCTGAGCGCCTGGTTGACCTTGGCTTCATGGAAGCGACGAATCAGCGCCGGGATAACGTGGGAGTTTTCGGGGTGGTAGTTGTCACCGGGCCCATACAGGTTGGTGGGCATGACGCTGCGGTAGTCCACCCCATGGCTTTGGCCGTACTGACGGTTGTAGCTTTCGCAGAGCTTGATGCCAGCAATCTTGGCGATGGCATAGGGCTCGTTGGTGGGCTCCAGCATGCCTGTCAGTAATGCGTCTTCGCGCATGGGCTGATCTGCCAGCTTAGGGTAA
This sequence comes from Comamonadaceae bacterium, assembly GCA_947451285.1. Taxonomy (GTDB): domain Bacteria; phylum Pseudomonadota; class Gammaproteobacteria; order Burkholderiales; family Burkholderiaceae_C; genus Limnohabitans. The sequence continues at coordinate 617 of CANFYL010000005.1, read as the reverse complement.
ATACAACTGGAGCCCAAGAAGAGCAGCTTTTGTACGCCATTGCGGAAGGCCGCATCGATGACGTTGGCCTGCGTCATCAGGTTCTGATAGATGAATTCGGCCGGGTAGGTGTTGTTGGCGTGGATGCCGCCCACCTTGGCAGCGGCCAGGTAGACCTGGTCGGGCTTTTCTTCGGCAAAGAATGCGTTGACGGCGGCTTGGCTCGTTAAGTCCAGTTGCGCATGGGTGCGAGTGACGACACGTTCAACCGGTTGCCCCTGGGCCAGCAGCTGGCGCACGATGGCGGAGCCCACCATGCCACGATGGCCAGCGACGTAGATTTTGGGATGTTGGGTCATGATTGCGCCCGTCCGTAGGTGTCTTCGAACCGGACGATGTCGTCTTCGCCCAAATAGCTGCCCGACTGCACCTCAATGATTTCCAGCGGAATGCTGCCGGGGTTGGCCAGGCGGTGCACCTCACCCAGCGGGATGTAGGTGGACTGGTTTTCGGTCAAGGTCAGCACCTTGTCTCCGTTGGTGATTTCAGCAGTGCCCTTCACCACAATCCAGTGCTCAGCGCGGTGATGGTGTTTTTGCAGGCTGAGGCTGGCCTTGGGCTTGACCTGGATGCGCTTG